>JAJQJO010000028.1 GCA_021323495.1 Cellvibrio sp.
GCGAACAGAATGAGGTAGAATGCCGACCATTATTTTTCAATATTTAAGGTAAGTTTATGCCGATTAGCCCAGAGCGCAAAAAACAATTTCGTACTATTGGCCACAAGCTTAATCCCATTGTGACCATTGCCGGTAATGGACTGAGCCCAAGTGTGCTCGCCGAACTTAACCGCGCCCTGGATGATCATGAGCTGATTAAGGTAAAACTGGCTATCGCCGAACGCGAAGAGCGCAAAGAAGTTGTCGCGGAGCTTGAAGCGCTGCCTAATATTGAACTGATCCAGGAAATAGGCAAAGTAGTTTTACTCTATCGCCATAATAAAAGAGCCAATCCTAAACTTTCCAATGTGCAGCGCTAATCTCATTTATTAGCCATTGCCATAAAAAAACCGCCATCAGGCGGTTTTTTTATGGCTGGGTTCAACACCAGGAGCAGGAACGGTCGACTAAAGATGTTCGACCTTATCGATTTCATAATCCACATCACCACCTGGCGCCCTGACAATTACTACGTCACCTTCCTCTTTTCCTACCAAGGCTCGCGCAATAGGTGAATTGACCGAGATTTTGTTGGCTTTTACATCAGCTTCATCATCCCCGACTATCTGATAGGTAACCGATTGATCAGTATCCAAATTGATGATCGTAACAGTAGTGCCGAAAATCACTTTACCAGTATGGGGTATCTTGGTTACATCAATAATTTGCGCATTACTGAGCTTGCCTTCGATTTCCTGGATACGGCCTTCGCAAAAACTTTGTTGCTCACGCGCAGCAGAATACTCTGCATTTTCTTTTAGGTCGCCATGGGCACGCGCCTCAGCTATCGCGTTAACGATGCGCGGGCGCTGTACTTTTTTCAAGTCTTCCAGTTCAAGGGCCAGTTTTTCAGCCCCCTGAATGGTCATAGGGAATTTAGTACTCATGGACGATCCTTATTTATTTAGCCGCAAATGCAAATCTTGCAGACGGCGAACTTCAATATGTTGGCCTTGCTTCAATGCCATACATACTGCCTGACTCGCTGCCAGCGTGGTGTTGTAATAAACGCGGTGGTTTTCAGCGCTACGACGAATCGAAGATGAATCGCGCGTTGCCTGACGCCCTTCTACAGTGTTAAGAATCAAATCTATCTCATCATTCTTGATCATATCAACAATGTGCGGGCGGCCTTCCTGAACTTTATTAACGATCTGAACTTCCAGTCCGGCAGCCTTCAGTACCACCGCTGTGCCGCGTGTTGCGACCAATTTGAAACCCAGGCTCGCCAGATCCTTACCTACACCGACAATACCATCTTTATCCATGTCGCGAACACTCAGAAAGGCTGTCCCAGTCGCAGGGATACGATTGCTGGCACCCAATTGCGATTTACCGTAAGCCTCACCGAAAGTATCACCCACACCCATTACTTCGCCGGTAGATTTCATTTCCGGCCCGAGGATAGGGTCGACTGCCGGGAACTTATTGAATGGGAACACGGCTTCTTTTACGCTGAAATATGTTGGAATTATTTCTTTGGTAAATCCTTGGGCTTCCAGAGACATGCCCGCCTGACAGCGCGCAGCTACTTTCGCCAGGGAAACACCAATGCATTTGGATACAAACGGCACAGTACGGGACGCGCGTGGATTTACTTCGATAACGTAAATCTTGCCATCCTGATAAGCGAGCTGGGTGTTCATCAGGCCAATAACACCCAATTCAATTGCCATTTGTTTGACTTGCTCGCGCATTGCGTCCTGCACATCGGCAGGCAGCGAATATGGCGGCAACGAACAAGCCGAATCACCGGAGTGAACACCACATTGTTCAATATGCTGCATGATTCCACCAATAACCACTTGTTGGCCATCTGATACAGAATCGATATCCACCTCAATCGCATTATTCAGGAAGTGATCGAGTAATACTGGCGCATCTTCAGATACTTGCACTGCGGTGCGCATGTAGGTGCGCAGCTCGTCTTCTTTGTAAACAATTTCCATAGCGCGGCCACCCAAAACGTAGGACGGACGAACTACTAGCGGATAGCCGACTTTATCTGCGGCCAGCAACGCTTCTTCTAACGAACGAACGATCGCATTTGGCGGTTGCAACAAGCCCAACTTGTGGATCATTTGCTGGAAGCGCTCGCGATCTTCCGCTTTATCAATTGCATCCGGACTGGTACCGATGATAGGCACGCCTTCTGCCTCAAGCGCGCGCGCCAACTTCAGTGGAGTTTGTCCACCGAATTGCACAATTACGCCGACCGGTTTTTCTTTGTGAACGATTTCCAATACGTCTTCCAAAGTCACCGGCTCGAAGAACAAACGGTCAGAAGTGTCGTAGTCGGTAGAAACAGTTTCGGGGTTACAGTTAACCATAATAGTTTCGTAACCATCTTCACGCATAGCCAAGGCTGCGTGTACACAGCAGTAATCAAATTCGATTCCCTGGCCGATACGGTTAGGGCCACCGCCGATCACCAGAATTTTTTTCTTATCACTCGGGTTAGCCTCACATTCCTCTTCGTAAGTCGAGTACATGTAAGCGGTCGAAGTTGAAAATTCAGCAGCGCAAGTATCAACACGTTTGTATGCCGGACGAATATTCAAACCCTGGCGATGGTGACGCACGGCTTTTTCAGTAGCACCCACCAATAGCGCCAGCCGCTTGTCAGAAAAACCTTTGCGCTTGAGCTGGAATAATTTATCGGCATTCAGATCGCTGAGTGATTTTCCGCGCAGTGACTGCTCGATATCAATCAACTCTTTTACCTGCACCAGAAACCATGGATCGATTTTTGAGAGGTTGAATGCATCGTTGACACTCATACCCATGCGAAATGCATCGCCGAGATACCAGATACGCTCGGCACCGGCAGTGCTCAATTCACGGCGAACTTTTGCTGCACCTTCTTCGCTGGTGTAATCCACTTTGGATTCAAAACCGGCAGAGCCGACTTCCAAACCGCGCAGTGCTTTTTGTAATGATTCCTGGAAGGTGCGGCCAATCGCCATTACTTCACCAACGGATTTCATTTGCGTTGTTAAACGCGCATCAGCTTCACCGAATTTTTCAAAGGTAAAGCGCGGCACTTTAGTAACAACATAGTCAATCGAAGGTTCAAACGACGCTGGTGTTGCACCACCAGTAATTTCATTTTGCAATTCATCTAGAGTGTAGCCAACAGCCAGCTTTGCAGCGATTTTTGCAATCGGGAAACCGGTCGCTTTGGAGGCCAGGGCAGATGAACGCGATACCCGTGGGTTCATCTCAATTACTACCATACGGCCGTCTTCCGGGTTCACCGCAAACTGCACGTTGGAACCGCCAGTCTCCACACCGATTTCACGCAATACCGCAATCGATGCATTGCGCATGATCTGGTATTCCTTATCAGTCAGGGTTTGCGCTGGTGCAACGGTAATTGAATCGCCAGTGTGTACACCCATCGGATCAAAGTTTTCAATCGAACAGACGATGATGCAGTTGTCGTTCTTATCACGCACAACTTCCATCTCATATTCTTTCCAGCCGAGCAGGGATTCATCAATCAACAATTCATTAGTCGGTGACAAATCCAAACCGCGGGTACAAATTTCTTCGAACTCTTCCCAATTGTAAGCAATACCACCACCCGAACCACCCATGGTAAATGACGGCCGGATAATGCAGGGGAAGCCAAATTCTTTGGGGACTTCCTTGGCTTCTTCCATGGTGTGGACAATTCTGGCACGCGCGCACGACAAACCAATACGTTTCATCGCCTGGTCGAAGAGGTTGCGATCTTCTGCCATATTGATGGCTTCTTCTTTCGCGCCGATCAACTCGACGTTGTATTTTTCCAGCACACCGTTTTTAGCCAATGCCAATGCACAATTGAGCGCAGTTTGGCCGCCCATTGTCGGCAGAATTACATCGGGGCGCTCTTTTTCAATAATCTTGGCAACCGTCTGCCACTCGATCGGCTCGATATAAGTTGCGTCCGCCATCGCGGGGTCAGTCATGATCGTGGCGGGGTTGGAATTCACCAGGATAACGCGGTAACCCTCTTCGCGCAGGGCTTTACAAGCTTGGGCGCCGGAGTAGTCAAACTCACAGGCCTGACCGATTACAATCGGGCCAGCACCGAGAATCAAAATACTGTTTATGTCTGTACGTTTTGGCATGTCTGCTCCGATTAGGACGCCTTGCGCGCTTGCATCAATTCAATAAAGTGGTCAAACAGGGTGTCAGCTTCATGTGGGCCGGGGCTTGCCTCAGGGTGCCCCTGAAAGCTAAACGCCGCTTTGTCGGTGCGATGGATTCCCTGCAAGGAACCATCGAACAGCGATTTATGGGTCGCCTTGAGGTTGGCCGGTAAACTGGTCTCTTCCACCGCAAAACCGTGGTTTTGCGCGGTGATCATCACGCGTTTGGACTCGAGATCCTGAACCGGATGATTGCCACCGTGATGGCCAAATTTCATTTTGATGGTTTTGGCACCAGACGCCAGTGCCAATAATTGATGGCCAAGACAGATACCGAAAATCGGAATGTCAGTTTCCAGAATACTTTTGATTGCCTCAATGGCATAGGTGCAAGGCTCAGGATCACCAGGGCCATTGGAGAGAAAAACACCATCGGGATTTAACGCCAGGACTTCAGCCGCCGTTGTTTTGGCCGGGACTACAACCAACTCGCAATCGCGATCAGCAATCATCCGCAAGATATTGCGCTTGACGCCGTAATCGTACGCAACCACCTTGAATTTTTTCGCACCATCCAAAGTGCTATGGCCCTCACCCAACTCCCAGCTACTTTCATTCCAGGTATATGGTTCGCTCACGGTCACTTCTTTGGCGAGATCTAGACCCTTCAAACCACCGAAGGCCTTTGCAGCAGCCAACGCTTTGGCTTCATCGAGCTTGCCATCTTCAATAAATTGGTCACCCGCCATCAAACAGCCATTCTGGGCACCTTTGTCGCGCAGGATACGGGTCAGGCGACGAGTATCTATATCAGCAATACCAATTACATTGCGCGCTTTAAGGTAATCGGAAAGGCTTTCCTGATTGCGAAAATTACTGGCCAGCAGCGGTAAATCGCGAATCACCAGACCGGCGGCCCAGATGCGTTCGCATTCTTCATCTTCGCTGTTAGTACCGGTATTGCCGATATGGGGATAAGTGAGGGTGACAATTTGTTGGGCGTAGGATGGATCAGTAAGGATTTCCTGGTAACCGGTGATCGCGGTATTAAATACCACCTCACCTACCGATAAGCCTTCAGCACCAATCGCGATGCCGCGGAAAACACTACCATCGGCGAGGACCAAAATGGCCTTCTTAGGGGTAGGAAGGGATTCCTGAGTAGTCAAAACAACCTCCTGAGCTGGTTGGGGTTTTGGCTTGGACAACACCCTGAGGCAACGGTTTGCACCGGAAGCTACGGGGGATACCCTTAAAGCAAGCTAATAAATCGGTTGTCAGTTCGACCCCGACGCTTCAGCGAATTGTCTTTATTTGGGCTCAACAAGTCAGTCGCACATGACACGGATTAGGTGGGCAGCGCGATAAGCGATTGAGTTTAAAGGCAAATTTATTCCGGCTGTAAAACGTCTGGTTGTAAAAAAGCGAGATGAAACTCAAATCTCATCTCGCCTTTTTATGTTCTTGTGCGAACCGTTTTGTATTCTTGTGCAGAGCCGTTTCAGGCGGCCGCAATCTGACCGCGAATTCTACGGGACTCGCCTTCAGCTGTCCAATGGATATTGCCCTGATCAGGGTCAGAATCAGCTTTTGCGGAACAACTTTCCGATCAGGCTTACTACCACCAACACCAAAGCTCCAATGATCACCCCCGCCACCCCATTCAATATTGATGAGGTCAACCAACCAACAGGTTCCGTCATGCCAGTGGCACGTTCAATCCAATGATGGAGGACTGGTGTGTTGTGGGTCACAATACCGCCGCCAACCATAAACATGGCCGCAGTACCGAGTACGGACAAGAATTTCATTAGCTTGGGCGCAGCAGCCAATAGGATATTGCCGAAAAATTGGGCCGTTGCGCTGGACTTTTTGCACAAATGCATACCTATATCATCCAACTTCACGATCAAGGCAACAAAGCCATACACGCCGACTGTCATCAACACCGCAATACTGACCACTACAGCAGCCTGCCTGGTAAATGTTGCAGCGGCTACAGTTCCCAGGGCGATAACAATAATTTCAGCCGAGAGAATAAAGTCAGTGCGCACTGCACCTTTAATTTTTTCTTTTTCGAAAGCAACCATATCAACTTCGGGATTGGCAACCGCCTGGATCAATTCCCGATGATGCTGTTCATCCTCCTGTTTGGAATGCAGATATTTGTGCGCGAGTTTTTCAAACCCCTCAAAACACAAATAAGCCCCGCCCACCATTAACAGGGGAATAATTAACCAGGGGATAAACGCACTGATTAACAATGCTGCAGGAACCAGGATTGTTTTATTGAGCGCGGATCCTTTGGCTACCGCCCACACCACAGGCAACTCGCGCTCAGCACGGACGCCAGCAACCTGCTGCGCATTAAGAGCCAGATCATCGCCTAATACACCTGCAGTCTTTTTTGCCGCGACTTTAGTCATGACCGCCACGTCATCAAGTACCGTGGCGATATCATCGAGCAACATTAATAAACTGGAGCCTGCCATTATCTATTTCCTGCGCGATTCTATCAAAAATGGATGTTAAAAATTATCGCGATGCCTAGCGCAAACCCAGTACATCCTGCATATCAAACAAACCGGATTTTTGCTGTTGCAACCACACCGCTGCACGCACTGCCCCATTGGCAAATGCCAAACGGCTTGATGCTTTGTGGGTAATTTCCACGCGCTCTCCATCAGCCATAAACATCACGGTGTGATCGCCGACAACATCACCACCGCGTACAGTAGCAAAACCTATAGTATCGCGTGGACGCGCACCGATTTGGCCTTCACGTCCGTACACGGCAACCTTATTCAAATCGCGCTCAAGAGCATTGGCGAGGACTTCTCCCATACGCACCGCAGTGCCTGACGGTGAATCAACTTTATGGCGATGATGCGCTTCGTAAACCTCGACATCGTATTCATCACCCAACACGCGTGCCGCCAGATCGAGCAATTTGAAACACAGGTTTACCCCGGTAGAAAAATTAGCCGAAAGTAGCAACGGAATTTGTGTTTGATAGGAAAGCAGATCGGCTTTTTCTGCCGGACTAAACCCGGTAGTGCCTACTACAATCGGCTTATTGTGCGCTGCGCAAACTTTGACATGGTCCAGAGTCGCCAGCGGTGAGCTAAAATCAATCAACACATCAAATTGGTCGATTACATCGGCGATATTATCCATCACTGTCACGCCGAGTTTTCCGACATTGCCCAACTCGCCAGCATCGACACCGGCAAGTGAACTACCGGCACGCACAGTGGCAGTACCCAAGGTGGTTTGCGGATTTTTTTGCGTAGCTTCAATCAGTGCTTTGCCCATACGGCCTGCTGCACCAGCGATTGCAATTCGTGTCATTGCCTTACTCTCAATAAAAAAATGCCATAAAAATCACCAGAGTGATGCTAAAAATTATTCGTCATCTTCACTGTTAAACAGATGGCCGAGCTTGCCCTTTTTTGTTTCCAGATATTTTGCATTGTGTGGATTGCGGCCTGTCTGGTGCGACATACGCTCTACTACATTGATCCCCATATCCTGTAAAGCTTTTACCTTGCGCGGGTTATTGGTAAGCAATTTCAATGCTTTGATATCGAGGTGTTCCAGCATGGGCTTAAGAATTGAATAATCGCGCATATCAGCACCAAAGCCGAGTTGTTCATTGGCTTCTACCGTATCTGCCCCCTGATCCTGCAAATGATACGCTTTGATCTTATTGAGCAAGCCAATCCCGCGACCTTCCTGGCGCAGATAGAAAATTACCCCACGCCCGGCGAGGGCGATCTTGTGCATTGCCGCCTGCAATTGCGGACCGCAATCGCAACGCAGGCTAAATAGCGCATCACCTGTCAAACATTCAGAATGGATACGCGCAAGCAATGGCTCATCGCCACTAATATCACCCATGGTGAGCACGACATGCTCTTTGAAATTTTGTTCATCGCAAAAACCATGCATTACAAAAATACCCCAAGGGGTCGGTAATTTGGATGATTCTACATAAGTAATGGTCACAAGAACCTCACAGAAAACGCAATCAGCTGGAGCACCACTAGCGCATAAATCCCAGCGAGTGCATCATCGATCATGATGCCAAAACCGCCGTGAACTTTTTTATCCAGCCAGCTGATTGGCCAGGGTTTCAAAATATCAAAAAAGCGAAACAAGAAAAATCCAAGCAGAATCCACAACCAACCGGCGGGCGCCATAAACATGGTGATCCAAAAGCCGACAAACTCATCCCACACGATGCCGCCATGGTCATGCACACCCAAGGCTTTGGATGAGCGGTCACACCACAATACCCCCAATGCAAATGTGACTGTTAACCAGCTCAAATAGAGCGGCCAGGATAACTCCTGCAACAGCAAAAAAAACGGGATTGCCGCGAGCGTGCCAAAAGTTCCCGGCGCCCTGGAGGCAAGCCCACTGCCAAAACCAAATGCGAATAAATGGTTGGGATTGGCCAGCAATTGTTTAAATGTGGGAGTAGTCATTAGAAATGTTGGTACCCTGTTTTTGCCAATTCGAATGGTTCACCTTCATACTCACAAATAACGTTACTACCTGCAATCATCTCACCGACAACCGTAGCTTGTAATTTTCCCTGCGCAATCAGCATAGCAATATCAGCCATTTTTTCGGGTGGTACAGTAAAGCAAAGTTCGTAATCATCGCCACCACCAAGCGCCCATTGGTAAGCTTGCGAATCATTGTTTAAGGATTTTACGGCGGGAGATAAAGGTAGGTTTTCTACATCAATCACCGCACCCAAATCGCTTGCGTCGCAGATATGCTGCAAGTCAGCGACCAAACCATCGGAGATATCCAACGCACTGCTGGCGATTTCGCGAATTAATCTGGACTCATGTAAGCGCGGTATTGGACGATAAAAACGTTGTTGCAGATACGCCGCATATTCATCGGCAAATACATGGGTATTTTGGATAGCGGATAGAGCTGCTGCTCCATCACCAACAAAATGAGTCACCAAAATAAAATCACCGATATTTGCACCGTCGCGCCGTAACGTTTGTTGCGGTTGGGTCGCCCCCATGACTTGCATCGTAATCGACAGCGGTCCGGAGGTGGTGTCGCCACCCACCAGCGCAATACCATATTCGCGCGCGCATTTAAATAATCCGCGACTAAAACTGCGCAACCATTCTTCGTCGGCGTCGGGCAAAGTTAGCGCGAGCGTAAACCATAGTGGATCTGCACCCATTGCAGCCAGATCACTCAAGTTTGTACGCAACGCGCGCTCCGCAATTAATTCAGGTTCAGCATCCGCTGGAAAATGTACATCGGCAACCAGTGTGTCCACTGATACTGCCAGTTGCTTGCCTTCCGGGATTTGCAGGAGTGCACAGTCATCACCAATCCCCAGCAATACTCCAGCGGCAGGCTGCTCGGCTTGCTCGCGCTGGAAGAATTGTTGGATCAGTTGGAATTCGCTGGGCACTTTTAAGTCGTTTTAAAAAGATTAAGCCGTTTTAGAAGAGTGAATAATTTTTGAAATGAGGGCGACACAATATTGCCCGAACAATTAACGATTTTTGCGTTCAGCGTTGACTTCCGGTGCACGCAGCACGACGGCGGTTTTATCTAACACACCATTGATAAATTTATGGCTGTCTTCTGCACCAAATTTTTTCGCTAAAGCAACCGCTTCGTTGATAACAACTTTATAAGGGACATCAATACGGAACTTAAATTCATAAGTAGCAAGGCGGAGCAAGGCACGCGTAATCGCATCCAACTCCAGCAGTGAACGTTCAACCAGAAAAGGCTCGTATATCGCGTCGAGGTCGCTCAAATGTTCAGGTACGCCGTGGAGAATATCATGAAAATATTCAACGTCGACTTTGCTCATATCGTTATCGGTGCGAAATTCGGCTTCGATTGAGTTGAGTGAATTACCGGTCATATGCCATTGATATAGCGCTTGCATCGCATAGTGACGAGCCATACGGCGGGTGGCAGCTGTGTGGCCTTTTTGCGCGGATGGACTGGTGTTTTCGGTTTGATCCAAAGGGCCGGCTTGACCTGAAGGAATAGTCATTAACAATTACCTGATAAAGAACTGAATACGTAGTGCGATGCTAAAAAAATAAAAACTGTTTGAAGCGTTAAATTTTGCCAAACAGGGAAACCATTTCCAGCGCAGTTGACGCGGCTTCAACACCTTTGTTGCCAGCTTTGGTGCCAGAACGTTCAATGGCTTGCTCAATTGAATCAACAGTCAGTACACCAAAGGTTACCGGGACACCATATTGCAAGGACACTTGCGCCAGACCTTTAGTGCATTCACCGGCAACGTAGTCAAAATGCGGAGTGCCGCCGCGAATTACTGCACCCAGCGCGATGATCGCATCGAACTCTTTTTTCACTGCAATTTTTTGCGCAGTCAGCGGAAATTCAAATGCGCCGGGTGCGTAATAGATAGTAATGTTTTCATCTTTGATACCGTGGCGACGCAAGGTGTCCAATGCACCGTCTTTCAAGCTCTCCACAACAAAACTATTCCAGCGGCTGACGATCAATGCATACTTGCCCGCCGATGCAGAAAAATCACCTTCAATTACCTTGATATTGCTCATTCTATTTTCTCTTTACGATGAAATTATTAATCGCCCTCAGGGCAAACGTAGTCAACCACTTCCAAATCAAAACCAGAGAGTGCCGAGTAGCGCATCGGTGCAGACATCACTCGCATTTTGCGCACCCCCAGATCGCGCAGGATTTGTGAACCGGTACCGACTTGTTTATAAAGTACTTCGGAGCTGCGGCGCATTTGTTTGCCAGAAATCAACCAATCAATGCTGTCTTCTACTTCTTTAGTCGATTCATCGTGGCAAATAAGCAGGACAACACCTTTGCCCTCCTCGCTCACTTTGCGCAGCGCATCCTGATAGGTCCAGCTTTTGCCACCGGCAACGGAGGTGCGTTTTAAACTGAGGACATCGCGGGCAATGTCCATCACATGCACTCGCACCAAGGTCGGCTCCGCATCTATCTCGCCTTTGACCATCACAAAATGCAGATCGCCGCGCGCCAGGTCGCGATAGGTGCGCAATTCAAATTCGCCGTACAGAGTGTCCACTTTGCGGGTGTTGATGCAGGCAACGGTTTTTTCTTTGGTAGCGCGATAGTGAATCAGGTCGGCAATGGTACCGATTTTCAGGTCGTGTTGCTCGGCAAATTGCTCAAGGTCCGCGCGGCGCGCCATGGTGCCATCAGGGTTCATTACTTCAACAATTACCGATGCAGGCTCAAATCCGGCTAGACGCGCGAGATCGCATCCCGCCTCTGTGTGACCCGCGCGGCTCATTACACCGCCCGGTTGTGCCATTAACGGAAAAATATGGCCGGGTTGCACTATATCCGTCGGTTTGGCATTGGCTTTTACTGCCGCACGCACCGTAAGCGCACGGTCTGCTGCCGAGATACCAGTGCTGACGCCTTCGGCCGCTTCAATCGAGAGGGTGAAATTGGTGGTGTGCTGCGACTTGTTATCGCTCACCATCAGCGGCAAATCAAGCTGTTTGCAGCGCTCGGGAGAGAGCGTCAGACAAATCAAGCCGCGCGCATAAGTGGCCATAAAGTTAATGTCTTCCGGGCGCACCTGCTCAGCGACCATAATCAAATCGCCTTCATTCTCGCGGTCTTCGTCATCCATCAGGATAACCATCTTGCCGTGGCGCAGATCTTCGATCAGTTCTTCAATTGTGTTGAGCTGCATAGACAATCTCTACGTAAAAAGTAATTCCACTTAGGCGAACCCGTTCTTCGCCAAAAACTCCAGGGTGATGCCCTGCTCTTCACCCTCGGCCGCTTTGTCGCCGAGCATCAAGCGCTCCAGATAACGGGCGAGCACATCTACTTCCAGATTGAGTTGGGTACCCGCTTTATAGTTATCCATTACCGTCATTTGTAATGTATGGGGAACTATATTGAGCTCAAACTCGGCGCCATCCACTTTGTTAACGGTAAGACTAGTCCCATCTACTGTAATTGACCCTTTGTGGGCGATATATTTTGCCAGCGGCTTGGGGGCCCGGATGCGAAAGCGCTCGGAACGGGCATCCGGGTGACGGCTGACCACTTCGCCCACGCCATCCACATGACCGCTGACAATATGGCCACCCAAGCGGGTTTGCGGAGTCAGGGCTTTTTCCAGGTTAACGCGCTGGCCAACTTTCCAGCCTGGCAAGGTAGTATTATCCAGAGTTTCGCGTGAGACGTCCGCCCAATAACCATCGCCCGGCAACTCCACCACCGTCAGGCACACACCATTGGTGGCGATGGAATCGCCCAAATGTACATCGCCCAGATCCAGCTTGTGGGTTTTGATGCGCAGGCGCAGGTCGCCATTTTTAGGTTGCAATGCCACCACTTCGCCGATGGCTTCGATAATGCCGGTGAACATAGATTTACCTCGGAGTCGTCGTGGCCAAATGCATTTATACGATGATGCTGGTCGGCTTGCCGTGGATGACAGGAATTTTTAAATCGATCACTTTGGTTTTGGCAAGGTGGTCGTGGATGCAGCGCTTGTCCGGGCGAAAAATCGCCAGTATATCCGCAAGGCGTAACAACACCCCGATAACTGGCACCATGCCAGCTACCCATTGGGAAAGGTAGCGCTGGACGATTAATTGCACAAACGCCGGCTTTTGGTTATCAAGGGTCACAATCGCAATCCCCATAATACGTTTGCCCAATGTCTGGCCGAATTGCTGCAACAAAAATCCATGCAGTAGAAAAAAAATGACGAATGGGGAAAATGCCAACAGCGTTTTTTTAGAGTCCGGTAATGCATTCAGGCGAGCTTGCAATTCCGCCTGGGCAGCGGCCATATCGGTAGTGGATGCCGGATCAAGCAGCCCCATGGACTGCATTACCATGATCAGCGCCATGCACATGAAAAACCCATCGAGCACAAACGCTGAAAACCGCTTGCCAAGGGAAGCCGTGTTATCCACCAGCGGAGCAGTTGGACCTGTCTGGAAATCGGGAGATGAAGGTTGATCGTTCAAGTAATTACCTATTACTAATATTCAGTATCGGGTACGGCGGTGATACGCCAATCCCGTCCTACCGCACGGATATCCTTGATCTTGAGCGAGAGTGCAGCAGACATGGTATCCAACGGCAGTGTAAACAACGGCAGGGCATTGCTGCCGAGCAGCTTCGGGGCCATATACATAATAATTTCGTCAAGTAAGCCACGGCGCAGGAAACTTGCCGAGAGTGTCGCGCCCGCCTCGACTAATACTTCATTACAGTGGCGCTTGGCGAGCTCACGTAGAAGCGCATTAAGATCGATACGCCCATCTTTGCCTGGCAGGGCAACCAGCTCGACAAAATCTGGCCAATCCTGCAATTGTGCGGCGTCAATTTTGCCATTGTGCACCAGCAATATCGGGGTGGACTGCTTAAACATCAAGGCCGTTCGCGGTGTACGCAATCGTGAATCGAGGATCACCCGCAGTGGCTGTTTGGCTGCGGCCTCTTCGGCATTGGGCAAACCTATCTCATCCACCCGCACAGTGAGCGAAGCATTATCCTGCAGGATGGAATCGACACCGGAAATAATCGCACAAGAGCGGGCGCGCAAACGCTGCACATCAGCTCGCGCTTTAGGGCCGGTAATCCATTTGCTTTCACCGGACTCCATCGCCGTGCGGCCATCGATACTCATCGCCATCTTGCAACGCACGTAGGGCAATTTGCGCTCCATGCGGCGGATAAATCCGGGGTTAAGTGCGCGCGCATCGTCCTCAAGTACCGGTCCATCAACTTCTATCCCGGCGGCGCGAACCATCGCAATACCATTGCCGGAGACCAGTGGGTTGGGATCCTCCATGCCATAAACCAGGCGCGCGATACCGGCATCAATCAAAGCCTGGGAACAGGGGCCGGTCTTGCCGGTGTGGCTGCAAGGCTCAAGACTCACATAGGCAATTGCACCACGCGCATGCTCGCCTGCGTTGCGCAACGCGTTGATTTCAGCATGGGCCTCGCCGGTCCGGAGATGCCAACCTTCAGCGATAACCTGTCCATCTTTCACCAGCACACAGCCCACGCGTGGATTGGGCATGGTGGTGTAAAGGCCGCGCTCCGCGAGGCGGAAGGCGCGCGCCATAAAATCAAAATCAACCGCAGTGATAGTCATGGGGCGTCAGTGTTTTCAGGTTACTGGTTGTGATCGGATCAGTGGTCGTTTTCAGGCTGCTGTTCAAGACGATCGATTTCCTGGCGGAATTCGTTCAAATCCTTAAAGCGGCGATACACGGAGGCAAAGCGCACATAGGCAACTTCATCAAGCTTTTGCAATTGCTCCATCACTTTTTCTCCCACCAGCAAGGCTTTAACTTCACGCTCGCCGGTAGCCTGTAAAAAATGTTTGATATGGTTAATTGCCGATTCAATCGCCTCGATACTCACCGGGCGCTTTTCCAGCGCACGCAATAAACCGGCGCGCAGTTTGTTTTCGTCAAAGGGTTCGCGGGTACCGTTTTGCTTGATGATGCGCGGCATCACCAACTCAGCCACTTCAAAGGTGGTGAAGCGCTCATGGCAGGATAAACACTCGCGGCGACGGCGAACTTGATCGCCTTCAGCCACCAGGCGTGAATCTATAACTTTGGTATCTTCCGCACTACAAAACGGACAATGCATGATCATCGGCCCCAGCGATTGATAAAGTGGGCGCATACTAGCACAAAATCTGGCGAATCTGGCGGCAACCGGGGTGAATGAGGGGTGCTTGTGGGGCGAGTGCGATAGGAAGCTAACCTCACAGCTCGCCATAGTCGGCTTCGCCGATACCAACATCGCCACCATCATCTAGCCGCAATTCGCTACCGCACAGCAACGGATCGAAAGCATGGCGATTGCCGCTGTTGATTTATTGACTAAAAAAATCAAAGCCGCAAGATTACTCGATATTAAAGTGAAGAATAACTGAACTCTGGATTACATGATTATTGAGCGGGAATCGGTTTGAGCTTTGGTTGATAGACTGGATCATTGTGCCTACCAGTAAATAACAACTATAGCTTCAACTTCCATATAGTATTTAAAGCACCATCTTTTTTGTATCTTTCCACCAATCCTTCTTCCGCTAAAGACCTCAATATTCTGAGTGCATACTGATGGTGCATCTCCAGCGCGGTAAAAATTGACTTAGTGCTGGCTTCGCCATTGCTTAAAAACTCTAGTATCTCCTCTCTCCTCGTTGTAGGAGCTGCTTTTTCGATTTTACTTTTAATGTTTGATTTATAGCGGCCAATTTCTTCAGGACTTAATACTTGAGCAGACTTATTAACATTGTTGAATATTTCATCCAGCCCTTCATCAATTGAATTTTTTATCTCATTAACTTCCAAATAATGATCCTGATTTTCAAAATCACTTGGCGCATACAAAACCTTAGGCCTAAAGACGAGCACAAGAAAAAATAAACTTATTAGCAATGTAGGAAAGAAAATCACAAAATAAACAAAGGTACTTTGTATTTGTAAAGGCAACGCAACTAACGCAATGGTCGCAAGCACTTCAGCTAAACCTGCAAAAATTGCAATAATTGTTAATGGATTATTTACTTTCATATTTTCTCTTAGACGTAAGACTCGAACAATTGACTTTAAGTGCATTAATTGGCGATTTAATGCTTTTTATCAATCAGTTTCCTACATACCACCTCCATCCCATCGGCAACACTACTCCATGCATCAGAATGATGTCGCCATTTGTTTATGGGTTTCGCTTTTTCAGGCAATGCATTCAATGCACCTAAAGCCCCCTTATTCCATGTTTTCCATCGGCAACTTTCAATAACAATCGGAACGAGTATCGTCTTTCCTGAAGATTGGAGATCCAAAGCGCGTGGTAACTCGTACTGAATAATATAATCTGTAGCCAATGCATCAGCGCTAGCTAAAAATATAAATATATCGGACTCATTAAGCTCGAACTGAATCTTCCCATCCCAGTGATCGCCCGGATCAATCATTCGATCGTGCCACACACCATTTAACAATCCCTCATTTTTCAAAAGTTTCAATTGTGTTTCCAATTGTTGTCGTTGACGGAGATTGCTTTTCGAATAGCTAATGAAAACTGTTGGTTTCCACAGAAAATCATCCCGAGAGGATTTTTCTGAGTAGGCATTATTTATTTCTGTCGGATCAACGACAATAGTTCCTTTTGCTCTAGTGGGAATGCCTGTTTTTCTACCTTGCCGCTCATCCTCCTCAAGGGCATTAACAGCAACCCATTCACCTGAATACATAGTTTCCTCTAAAGGATCTAAACCACGTATTTCAGAATGAATCTCTCTCATTTCTAACTGACACAAA
>JAJQJO010000327.1 GCA_021323495.1 Cellvibrio sp.
GCAATTCCGGCGTGCGGCATTAGCATGACAAGTAGCCAAAAGCTGCGCGTTAACATGGAGCAGAACAATCTTTTCAATGAGGCTTCCTGCGAATGAGGGCGTAAATATGAACGGATGATACCAAATATGGGCTGTGTCTTTTATTAATAATGTTGAATGCTTAAAAATAGCGACTGTACAGCAAATAGACTTTATACAAGAGGAATTCATAAATTCAGCGCCAGATCCATGCATGATTATTGGTTCCTGGCTCCGATGGGAAATGTACATTCAACCGATGGGTCGATTATGTTTACTCCCAAACAGGTTGTAAGGGACGCCGGTTTTGCACCCTGATAGCGTTTTCAATAACTTGGGTGAGGTAAGGAACGAACCCGGCATGATAAGTTTCCGCAACGATATGGTCAGCTTTATTCATAAACCTCAAGTGAAGTCCCTTCAATTACACATACTTTCTGCACCGATTCCCGCTGGGCCATCCTGCGCAAATATCGAACCAGGTTTGGAAATGATAATGGTGGCTTTTTCAATCCGCTGCCCCAGTGCAATAACATAAATAATACGAAGTCGCAGGCGCTGATATTATCGCCCAGTAGAAATATTTTATTTTCCAATTCCTGATCAATCAACGCAAACATCTGCGTTACGCGAATTTCCTGCGCTTGTTTTATGTCTTCATAACCTGAAGTCGCCGCTGTATGTTTTTGCGGATAAAAATAAACCATCAACCGCTGTATGTTTTTGCGGATAAAAATAAACCATCAACTCAGGCTGCAACGAAGCATTCAAATAAAATAACCACTGATAAAATCTGGCGCGCTCAATAGTGCCCGGTGCAGGTATAAGTTTTTTGTCAGGATGTCTTTCGCAAAGCAACAGGCAAATAGCCGCACTTTCATAAATAATCTGATCATCAAACGCCAGTGTAGGAATTCTGCCAGTGGGATTAAGCTTTAAATACTCCGGATTTTTCTGCGCTTCAGTTTTTCGGTCTACAAGAGTCAACTCATAGTTCAACTGCTTTTCGGCCAGTAGCATATGCGGTGCCCAGCTGGCGTTGCGGGGGCAAGGAAAACTGGAAGGGTAGGCGGGTTGCAAGCGAACCCGCCTGATATAGCTTTAGCGTTAGCGCGGTTTGCCGCGCACTAATAATTGCTGCAACGCAATAAAACAAAACAGCAACAATCCAATCACAATCTTGGTCCACCAACTACTCAGGGTGCCGTCGAATGAAATATAGGTTTGTACTACCCCCATAATCAGTACACCCATCAAAGTGCCGAACATATAGCCGTAACCGCCGGTCAATAATGTTCCGCCGATAACTACCGCGGCAATTGCATCCAGCTCTACACCGACTGCGGCGAGGGAGTAACCGGAGAAGGTGTAGAAGGAGTAGACGATACCGGCGAGCGTGGCGAGGAAGGCGCTGATGGCGTAAATGCGGATGGTGGTTTGTGCGAGTGGAATACCCATCAGTGCAGCGGAATTTGCATCGCCACCAACGGCGTAAACGCGGCCACCGAAGCGGGTGTAGTGGGCGATAATGATCGCCACAAATAACACCAGCAAACAGATAATCGTTGAGGTTCCGATCCAGGCATCACCGGGTAACATAAATCCAAATTCAGCGACTTGATTGTAGAATTCATGTTCGATTGGGATGGATTCTTCGCTGATCACGCTTGCCAAACCGCGCGCAAAAAACATTCCCGCGAGAGTGACAATAAATGGCTGCATTTTGTAGTAATGGATAATCGCACCCATGATCGCACCGAATGCTGTGCCACCAATCAATACCACAGGGAATACTACCAGTGGATGCCACTGGTATTTGCTGATCAATACGCTGCAAATGACACCCGTTAATGCGATGACCGCACCGACGGATAAATCGATACCGCCGGAGAGAATTACAAAGGTCATTCCAACTGCTGCAATAATTAAAAAGGCATTATCGCTGAGTAAATTAAAAAATACGCGCGAACTGCCAAAGCCATCAAATTGAATTGCGCCTATACCAAACAATACAAAGAACAGCGCGCAGGTGACAGCGAGAGGAATAAATTTGGGATTAAACACGGTTGCTCTCCTTCTTTTTCGACCAGAAGTTAAGCTGGCTTAATTGCTGTTGAAAACGTGGTGATTGCATTAGCAGCACGATGATAATGGCACTGGCTTTGATCAGCAGGTTAAATTTCGGTGGAATGCCGCTAAGGATAATGGTGACAGTCAGTGTCTGGATAATCAGTGCACCTATCACCGCGAGGAAAATAGAAAAGCGTCCACCCATTAAGGATGCACCGCCAATGACTACGGCGAGAATGGCATCCAGCTCCAACCACAAACCAGCGTTGTTTGCGTCGGAGCCTTTGATGTCGGCTGCTGCGATCATACCCGCGAGGGCAGCACAGAGCCCGGCGACACAATACACGCTCATTTTAATTGCTTTGGCATTCAGCCCCATGTAATGGCTGGCCGATGGATTTGCGCCTACCGCTTCAATATACAAACCCAGTGCAGTCCTGCGTGTTAATAATTGCACAATGATAAAAGTAATAATTACCAGCACCACCGGGAAGGGCAGGCCGAGAAAATCTCCTGTGCCCAGAAAAGAAAAACCGGCGTGATCAAAGGTCACTATCTGGCCTTCATTCATTAGTTGCGCGATACCACGTCCAGCTACCATTAATATCAATGTGGCAACAATGGGTTGGATGCTCATGTAACCCACGAGCAGGCCGTTGATCACGCCCGCTATCAATCCGGCGAGCAAACCGGCGCCGATAATAATTGCAAGGTTATCAACACCTTTAGTGATGTAATAAGCACTGGCTGCACCGGCAATTGCCATTATCGAACCAACCGATAAATCCACCCCGCCAGTTGCGATCACCAATGCCATGCCGATAGCGAGCAAGGCAACGGGTGCGGCGCGATTGAGCACATCGATCAAGCTGCCGTAAAAGCGGCCATCCTTAAATTCAATATGAAAAAATTCCGGTGCAATTATCGCATTGATAATCAACAGCACCAGTAGACCGGCACAGGGCCACAAATAGCGGCGCAGGTTTTGGTTTTTGGTCAGGTTCATAAATGTCTCTTCATTAATTTTTTTTGCTTTTCATCTTCTCGCTCCCAAGCTCCGCTTGGGAATGCAGATCTACAAAATTAAAATATTCACTTGGGTAGTGACTGTATGCATTCCCAAACGGAGCTTGGGAGCGAGGGTGCCCAATGAGTAACCATGATTTCTTAACTCGCCGCAATCGCCTGCATAATCCGCTGTGGATTAATATCATTGCCTTCCAGCTCTGCAACCTTATTGCGGTCGCGCAGTACAATGACTTTGCTGCTAAACGCCACCAATTCCTCCAGCTCCGATGACGCAACTACCAGCGCCAAGCCTTGATCGCAAAGTTTGCGAATCAGACGGATAATTTCAGCGTGGGCGCCAATATCAATACCGCGCGTAGGTTCATCGAGAATCAATAACGAAGGATTAGCAGCGAGCCAGCGTGCGAGAATTACTTTTTGTTGGTTGCCACCGCTTAATTGCTCGATTGGTTTTTCAATATCTGATGTGGCAATGCTCAGCTCTTTAACGTATTGATTGGCTATCTCTTCCTGCTCTTTGCGTGAGATAAATTTCCACCAGCCCTGTTTAATCTGACGGGCGAGGATCATATTTTCGCGGATGGAAAGTTGGCCGAGAATGCCATCGTGCTTGCGGTCCTCCGGGCAGAGACCCATACCTGCATCTATCGCATCGCGCGGAGAAGAAAAATTCACTGCCTTACCGTTAAACGTCACCGTGCCGGTATGTTTTTTATCGACCCCAAAAATCAAACGGCATAATTCCGTACGGCCTGAACCAAGTAAACCCGCCAAACCAACTACTTCACCTTTGCAAACTTGCAAGTCGACCGCTGAAAGGGTGGCGTTGCGACCAAGGCCTTGCAGTGTTAATAAGGCCTCGTCGCGGTTTTCATTAGTTTGTGCCTTGTGTTCGCCCAATTCGGCAAGTTCTTTACCGAGCATGTGGCCGATCAATTCAGTGCGCGATAAATTCGCTGCAACAAATTCCCCGACCAATTCTGCGCTGCGCAAAATAGTGATACGGTCGCACACGGCGTACACCTGATCGAGGAAGTGAGTTACAAACACAATGCCGATACCGCGTGCTTTTAAATCGCGCATGATCCGGAACAAGGATTGCACTTCATCCGCATCGAGGCTCGCGGTG
The DNA here is from genome assembly GCA_021323495.1 of Cellvibrio sp. Lineage (GTDB taxonomy): Bacteria > Pseudomonadota > Gammaproteobacteria > Pseudomonadales > Cellvibrionaceae > Cellvibrio. The sequence goes on from JAJQJO010000327.1 coordinate 4,247, forward strand.
GGTTCATCGAGGATCAATACTTTTGCGGACATATCCACACCGCGCGCAATCGCAATTAATTGCTGCACCGCGATGGAGTAGTGCGAAAGCGGCAGGGTTACATCGATATGCAGATCATAACCTTTAAGTAATTGCGCCGCGTCCTGATTTACTTTTTTCCAGTTGATTAAACCGAAACGGCGCGGTTCGCGACCGAGATAAATATTTTGCGCAACGGTAAGGTTGGGCAACAAGTTCACTTCCTGATACACAGTGCTAATACCGAGGTCTTGTGCATCGCCCGTGTTGTTAGGAAATATGGGATTGCCTTCCAATAAAATATCGCCGCCATCGCGCTGGTAAACGCCGGTCATTACTTTGATGAGTGTGGATTTACCTGCACCGTTTTCACCGAGTAGCGCGTGGATTTCTCCCGCGCGCAAGCTGAAGTCCACATCTTTCAATGCATGGACACTGGGAAATATTTTATTAATTCCCTTGAGTTGTAAAACCGGAGTCGTATTCATTTTTTAAATCGCTTTTTTGTTTTAGATCGCAGCACAATCTTGCAGGATGCTAGCAAATAGGGTTGGACGACCGTCTGAGGCATGGATGCCGAAGTCGAGCCTCCATGGATGGATTCACGGCGTGTCGTACAATCCTATTCGCTAGCGTCCTTGCGCCGTACATTATTCTCCTTCGCTTCCAAGCTTTGCTCTAGATCGAAGAGTTAAAAAGTTATTTAGCCCCGCGCTTCACCAATTCAGCTGCAGCGTTGTCAGCCGTATAAACAGCACCCCCCATACGAATCCATTTTTCAAAATCTTTTTTGCCTGCACGGAATTCGTTGATCACATCAAACGCCGGCCCACCGAGATGCGGGCTCAACTCCACCGAT
>JAJQJO010000328.1 GCA_021323495.1 Cellvibrio sp.
AATTTCCCTGGATACAGGCCCACGCACAGGCGGCGACGATTTTAGCCGCAAACCAAAACGCGATTTTGGTCCGAGAGACGCTTCTCCGAGAGACGCTTCTCCGCGAGAAGGTGGCGGTCGCGACTTTGGCAGTAAAGAGGGTGGCCGTGACAAGCCGCGCTTTGGTGAGCGCGACGGTAAGAAAACCAGCTTTCGCCCGAAAAAAACTGATTAATTAATTTCGTTTTTTTCGCGGTAGTTTTAAAAGGGCGCAATTTATTGCGCCCTTTTTTATTGAATATTTCGGGAGATGGCGATGGATACTGGACGCAATAAATCGAACCCCTGCCGTTAATCGTTACTATCAAATTTCAACTTCCCATTAATTGATTGCTCGACCCGCTCCATTATTTTTTCACTTTCCGATTTACCCGCACAGCGAGTCATATACCAGTTTTGCGGGGCACCGATTTTTGTCGTGCGTGGCGACATCAGACAACTGCCATTATCCAATGCCACGACCGTTGCACCGGCAGGGTCTATATAGGTTTTTGGACCGGCATCTTCCACTCGCGCGAGTTTTGGTTTATTAGCCTCTGCATTTAATTGCGCGCGCAACCCGGGGTGAAATACATTTTTTGCAATTGCCGCCGGATTTTGATCATCGGCCTGCGCTTTATGATCTTCAACAATTTCCGCCAATTCCTGTGCTGACAATGGCTCAATTACCAATCCTGTCGGGTTTGGTGTTGGGTTGGAGATCGGGGTCGATGTCAGGTTAGATGTTGCGCGCGATTTTTTTGTTGTAATTACCGGTTCAGGAACAGGTACTGCAACAATGTCTTTCACTGCTGCGGAATCAGGTTGGGTTTTAATGGTTTCGCTGGCCATCAATTCAGGCTCGGCATCCCGTTTTTTAACGGGTGTTTGCAACAGATCAATATGAAGGGTTTGTTGGATTGGAACCTGTTTGGAGCGAAGTGAACCGGAGCTAAATTCAACCAGCAATAAAGATAAGTGCAGCAGCGAGGACAGGAACAACGCAAGCCATAGCAACGTTGATTGCTGGTTGCGTACAGGCGCAACCGATTCAACACCAGCAAGTTCAATTTTTAGATGGGAAAAATCAATTTTCCTGAATTCCGGAATGCCAGCCAACATACATGTAGTGCCAGTGATAAAACTCATCTCTAGACCTACGGGCATATTAAAAGTTCGGCGCTTGTTATTTCAAATTCATTTCAGGTTACACGCAGAAGCTGGCACCACAGACCGCATAACCCACAGACAGATTCACCGGATAAAAAATCCGGCGTTAACTTTCATGAAAGCTATCAACATTTCGTACACACTGCTGAAATAGAATAGGCCCGACTGCGAGATAGTCAGGGGAGCCCCAACATTCCCCTCAACCACAGGTATTTGAGTCCAGGGAGTCGCCATACTATGTTTTTTCCTAAAGTGTTTTGCCACACATCCAACAACACCTATCGTTTCACACAAAAACTCTTGCCACTGATTCTTGCCGGCGTTGCGTCCACTGCCTACGCCGAGACTGGGAAAATTCGCCTGACAGCAATCGACTCCAATACCCAAAGACCTGTTTCCAATGCCAATATCACCATAGTTGCGCGCGATGGCACCACCCGTGAAAACCGCACAAACGCGCAAGGGCTTGCCCATGTTGATGCATTGGATGCAGGGCTTTATACCGTCGTTATCAACCACCCTGATTATCAGGGTGTGCGCCTGCCACGGATAAGGGTGCAGGATGATAAAACAACGCCCGTGGAAACCAGGCTTGGATTTATCAGTACTGGAGTAGAGGAAGTGTTAGTGCTGGGTAAATCGATTAGCGGCAATCCACTTAATCCGGCAGGCACCAGCTTTATTGATCAGGAGGCACTCAACAGTGCTGCAGGTAGCGGCAGCGATGTATTGCGCTCACTGGATGGATTGCCCGGCTTGTTTGGCGATGGGGAATTTTCCAGCTTTACTGTGCGCGGTAACGGTCCGCGCGACAATTTAATTCTTGTTGATGGCATCCCCTTTGACAATGTTGTGCACTTTAGCGAAAGCTTTGGTGACCAGGAGGAAGTTGAAGGCGGCGGACGCTACTCTGTATTTGCCCCTAATACTATCGCCGCGGCCGAATTCCAGCCCGGAGGATGGAACCCCGCATACGGCGGCAAAGCCGGCTCGTTATTAAAATTGGAAGTGGCGGAAGGTAATCCTGAAACTCCTTCGTATCGCGCGCGCCTGGACATTGCCGGTATCGAAATAGGCTATGACGGTCCCAGCGTAATCCACGACCAAACCTCCATTTTATTTTCGGCGCGCGATTATAATTTTGACCGGTTATTTGAAGTGATTGGTCTGGATGATATAGGGACACCCAAGTTAACCGACATCATTTTTAAATCCACTACCGAACTGGGTGATCGTGATCGCTTGAAATTACTCGTCGTCTATGCACCGGAAGAATATCAGCGCGACCTTGATAATGTCCTGGCATCCGACGAGGACGAACCAGGCAACTATGGCGATGTTGAATTGGTTTCCAGCGAAACCGACAATAGTTTATTTGCCGCAACCTGGACCCGTTTAATCGGCAGCGATGGTGAATGGAGCAACCAACTTTATCTGCGCGGATACGAAGAGACGGGACACCAGGGCGAAGCCTATCCGGATCTGGTTCCTCCGGAAACGGCGGCGGAAGATATCCCGTTACGGGAAAACATTCTACGGTCCCAGCGGGAAGAAACTGAAACGGGGCTGCAAAGTGATTTTCAAATCGGCAATTCCCTCGGGCGATTCTCCACCGGTTTACATGTTACGCAAACAGACCTGGCGTTTGATTTAAGTTTAAGTGATGACTGGATTCGTTACACCTATGACGAAAATGATTATCGCGCAACACCGGAACAACAATATCTGCTCCTTACGCCTGAAACAATTAACAACTACTACCAACAAAAAGAAACCAATTACGCGGTGTATTTGAACCAGGATTTCCTGATGGACAGCTGGAGTTTTCGCGCTGGCGCACGTTATGAGCGCGATAATTTTTCAGAAGAAAATTTGCTATCGCCACGGCTGGGAGCCACTTGGCCGATTACCAGTCACTTGCGCATGACGGCCACCGCCGGGCGCTATTACCAGGCGCCGCGCTTTAGTGATCGCGCCAGTGATGCAAGCAATGCCCAGCTTGAAAATGAAGTGATTGATCAAGCCAGCATCGGTTTTGCTTACCGCTTTAACAGCAACATGGAATTATTGATCGAACCCTATTACCAGGATCTGGATAATCTGGTCGTGCAAGGCGATAGCGTCAACCAAACCCTGGGGAATGAGGGTAAGGGAAAATCGTTTGGTGTAGATACTGCGCTTACGCGGCAATTCGATAATGGCTGGTCGGCCAGTGTCAATTATTCTTACAACGAAGCGCGCATACGTGCTAATCCGGGCACGGCCGAATACGATGCCGATTTTAGCCGCCCCCATATCTTCAGTATTGGTGGAGTATGGGAAGTTAACCAGCACTGGAAATTATCGTCGCGCTGGAAGTGGGCATCAGGGAAACCATCGGATACTTATATAATTCATGACAATGTATTAGGCGCGGGCCAACCATTACGCTATTCACGCGAAACAATTGAGACTAATACCGACAGGTATGGGGCTTATAATTCACTGAATTTTCGCGCCGATTATATTCGCGCGTTTGGCCGTACTAACGTAATTGTATTTATTGATGTCATTAACCTGTTAGGGTCAGATAACCCCGGCCATTCAGATTTTAATGAGCGTAGCGGAACAGAGGAAATAGAAGATGGTGAAGCGCTGCCAATCATCGGATTAATGTTTGAGTGGTAAGCGACTAACAAAAGCCCCGATAAACCAGCGGCTGGTTAAGATAAAGTGCAACATTGATTGCACACAGACCGCTGGATTTTATGGGTATTGATTACTCATCAAACATCTGGATCATGTAACCATCTTTAAGCGCTTCTGCCATGGCTTTATCAGCGGCTACCACGCGTGGATCGCTGGTTAAATTGCTCGGCACCAACTTGCGGTTTTCAATATCAATTTCGATAAAGCCCGCGCGCATTAAATAGAGCTTGCACAGATGCTCTGCACCGAACAAATCCTTGAAATTGATATAGACAATAAAAGGTACCATCTGGCCTTCTTTGATATCGTCAAATGCGCGCTTGGCGCGACCGTTTGCAGAGAAGATATACATAATGTTTGTCTCACTTTAATTCTGGTGGAAACACCGATTTGCTGTTTTTTATTTATCCCTCGCTCCCGAGCTCTGCCTGGGAGTGTATATAGTCCAGCACGCGACATAATCTGGAAAATATGCATTCCCAAACGGAGCTTGGGAACGAGAGCTACACGGACATTTTTATTTATATAGTCATTACTACACGTAATGCATCCAGGCGAATGCTTGCCTG
>JAJQJO010000329.1 GCA_021323495.1 Cellvibrio sp.
GGTGGTGTTATCGATGCAGCCGAAAATAATCTCGATGCAGTTGGTTATGTAATTGAAAATGCATGGTTAGGGAAAGTATTGCTTGGCCATGTACAGGCGCAACCTAATATCCAATGTTTTGCGACAGCAACGGTCACTGCATTAACCCCGCATCCTGATTGCGCCCTGCTCAGCGTTAAAACCGCTGCGCAAGAATTGTTGATAAAAACAGCTCTCGCTGTGGTTGCCGATGGAGGTGCTTCACCTTTGCGCAAATCCCTGGGTATAGCCACCCAGGTACGCGCATATGGGCAAACCGCGATCATCACTAATGTCGAATTTTCCGAGCCGCATAATGGTGTCGCTTACGAGCGCTTCACTGCGGATGGCCCTATTGCACTCTTGCCCCTGGGCGAATCTCATAATGCGCAACAAGCGGCATTGGTATGGACTTTACCCGCAGCGCAAGCCGACCAATTAATTGCATTGACAGATGCCGAATTTCTCATGCAATTGCAAAAGTGTTTCGGTTTTCGTGTAGGGCGTTTCAATCGCACGGCCAAACGTTTTTCCTATCCTCTGCAGCTCGTTTTAGCGGAGGAACAAATCCGCTCCAATCTGGTATTGCTAGGCAATGCGGCACATTTTTTACATCCGGTTGCGGGCCAGGGTTTTAATTTGGCATTGCGTGATTGTGCTTGCCTGGTAGAAACCTTGCGCGAGGCGATTCACGTAAATAAATCGCCTGGTGACTTGGCGGTATTGCGAACCTATCTGGATAAACAAACACTCGATCAGAAAATCACCATTGAGTTTAGCGATAAATTGGTGCGCTTGTTTTCCAATGACCAGTTACCGTTGGTTGTCATGCGCCACCTTGGTTTATTAAGCCTCGAATCCATTCCGCTAATTAAAAACCGATTTATCGACCAGACGATGGGTACGGCAGGACGCCAATTTCGTTGGAAGTTGAATGATAGTGATTGCGCAATTAAAGAAATCAAACCGGATTCGCCGCTACGCAAAGATAGGGACAAGCCCAGCCCTGATAAAAATTATGATTTGATTATTGTGGGGGCTGGTTTGGTGGGAGCCTCGCTCGCCTGCGCGATTGCACAAACCGACGCAGCGCAGGATTTGCGTATTGCGGTCATCGAGGCAAGTAGCGATGCGCAACATTTTAGTGGGGAAAATTTCGATCCACGCGTTGTTGCACTCACTCATGCATCGCAAAAATTACTAACGGATATTGGCTGTTGGGATGAGATTGCGGCGCAGCGTGTCTGTGCCTATCGCGAAATGAAAGTTTGGGATGGCGAAGGTACTGCAGCGATTGAATTCGATTGCGCTGAGGTGCAGCAATCCCATCTCGGACATATTGTTGAAAATTCGGTAATTGTTAATCGTCTGCGCAAACGCATGGCGCAGCATCACAATCTTTTTTTGCTGCAACCGGCTGCTGTTGCGCAGGTTATTCCCGGACAAGCAGGATTTCCACGCGTAAGGGTGCAGCTTACCAATGGTGAGGAAATCACGACCACATTATTAATTGCTGCCGATGGTGCGCAATCCAGGGTCCGGGAGCTCACCGGATTCTCCACGCGTGAGTGGGATTATGGTCAGCAGGCAATTATTACTACGGTGCGCACAGAACAGCCACATCAATTTACAGCTTGGCAACGCTTTATGCACACCGGGCCGTTGGCATTTTTGCCACTGCAACAAAACGGTGATGCACACAATTGTTCCATTGTTTGGTCGGCTGATGATGATCTGGCAGCCGAGCTGATGGCGCTTGATGATCGAGCTTTTTGTGCGCGCTTGACTGCTGCATTTGAGGCGCGCCTGGGTTTTGTGATCGCCTGTGATAAACGTTATGCAATTCCCTTGCGCCAACGTCACGCAACTACTTATATCCAGCCGGGTATAGCGTTGGTTGGCGATGCTGCACATAACATTCATCCGCTTGCAGGCCAAGGTGTTAATTTGGGTTTGCTTGATGTAATGGCCATCGCGCAGGAAATTGAACGTGCATTGGAGCGCGGTATTCCGCTTGCGGATTATTCTATCCTGCGCCGTTACCAGCGGCAGCGATTAGCTGGCAATCTGGGCATGATGTCGGCGATGGAGGGATTTAAACGGTTATTTGGCGATCGCACCCTGGCCGCCAATTGGTTGCGCAATGCCGGCATGCGCCAACTAAACTCAGTAGCGGCTATCAAAAAAATCATTATCAATACCGCGCTGGGAGTTTCCTGATTGTTGCGGTGAGGTAGATCTATGGAACTGGCTTCATTATTTTCAGTTGCTCCCTTTGATTGGAGAGCTATCGGAACATCGCTTTTGTGCGGCAGTATAATTGGTATCGAACGGCAATTACGCGGCAAACCAGTGGGAATCCGCACTTCATCCCTGATCACGCTCGGCACCTATATTTTTATTGCCGCATCGCTGTTTGTATCTGCACATATGGCGGGACCGGAAAAGGTTGTCACAGATCCTTCACGTATTATTGGCCAGGTAATTACAGGTATTGGCTTTTTGGGAGCCGGTGTGATGTTGGCACGCGATGGGTTTGTTCTGGGAGTAACCTCGGCGGCAACGATCTGGGTCCTCGCAGCAATTGGCGTTGTCATTGCAGTAGGCTACAACATGGTGGCGATTAAATTGTCGCTGGTGGTGATACTGGTATTGGTAGGAGTGGACTTTTTGGAGGATTATTCCCAGGCATTTACTCGTGGTGTACATAAAAAATATCAGGACTGGCGCGGTAAAAATAAATCCAGTTCTGATTGATTGGTGTAGAAAAGTAACATTTATGTAGGAGCATCTATGTCAAAACTCCTGATTGTTGCAAACATATTAAACGGTTTAACGCTAATTATTTTAGTTGCAGCCGTTGCGGGTTTTATTTCATTTCTTAATATCTACGGATTATTTTTAGCGTGCGTCACAGTGATAATTGCCTGGGGTGTTCTCAAGCATCAGCGTTGGGGTTATTTTGCGGCGGCGGCTTGGGGGCTTGCATGCTATCAACTAGCAAAACAAGGTTACGAATTTCAAAGCATTAAGCGCCACGTGATGATTGTTGGCTTTACATTGATTCCTGTCGCACTGTTTTTGCACGAAACACTGGGCAAGGCAAAAGCCAAATCTGCACAAAAGAATGGCAAAGAAAGTGACCGCACGCCAAAAATGCCCGATTAATTGTGTGCGCCTTACCCAGCATTACAAAAAGTGTCGATATTCTCTAAATTCACTGATAACTGCTTGACTCCACAAGGCTTAGTGTTTTAATTTTGATCTGCTACAGATTGAGATCCGCCCCAAGACTAGGCTTTTGTAAGACAACCGCTTGCTCAAGACACTTGGACGTACCACGACCTGAGCAATAGCTTTATTACAGGCTATTTCACTCTGGCTTTTAGTAAAGTCGGTTTTTTTGTTCGGTCAGCTACGCTGACGTTTTAGATGCAAGATGAGGAAACTATGTCAGATCTAGTCTCTGGTGTTGTTAAATGGTTCAACGATGACAAGGGTTATGGTTTTATTGAGCGTGAAGGCGGTGCAGATGTATTTGTACACTTCCGTGCAATTAACGGCAACGGCCGTAAAACCTTGAAAGAAGGTCAGAAAGTGACTTTCGAAGTTACCCAAGGTCAAAAGGGTCCACAAGCAGAAAACGTTACACCACTCTAAGCTGGGTGGGTTTCGAAAAGGGTGATTGAGCAATCAATCACCCTTTGCTGTTTTTGGAGTCCTGGTTGTGGTGAGCTCACTGCAACATCATCTGCCATCGCATATGCGATTAGGTTTTTTTTGTTTTTCTTACCGGCTTTTGTTTCATGTTCGATTTGCAATCTATCCTCTGGCTCACCCTTATTATTGTCACTATTTATTATTGGCGCGGTGCGTTGCTTGTTAAAGAGCGCGCATTTAATGCAGCGCAAAAACGCTGTGAAGAAATGGAGGTGCAATTGCTGGACGAAAATGTGTACCTTCGGCGCTTGTGGTTCAAACGCAATGATTTGGGTGAGTTGTCACTCTGGCGCGCGTTTTATTTTGAGTTTACCGTTTCGGGTTCCGATCGGTATTTCGGTCGTGTAATTATGTTAGGGCCGCGTATTACACAGGTAGAACTGGATGCGCATCGCGTCCATTAATCATTTTTATTTGGTTCAATCTGCAAAGTTTTCCCACAAAGCCAGTTACGCTTATTTAAAGTGTGGCTTCATTATTAATCCACGTTGCTGGATGTAAAAACCACTGTTAATCCTGGATTTTATATGACAGAAAAATACGCCGGTGAAAGAGTTGGCGGTTGGAAAACCAAAACGTCCGCTACTGTTTATGAAAACCCCTGGATAAAAGTATCTCACGATGAAGTGGCTACTCCAAAAGGGACTGATGGTATCTACGGTGTGGTACATTTTAAAAACACGGCAATTGGCATAGTGCCTCT
>JAJQJO010000330.1 GCA_021323495.1 Cellvibrio sp.
TCATTTAAAAATAAAAACTGTTCTGCCAGTCCGGGAATTTTCCATAGCATGCTGGAAATCGACATACTATTAAATGTGGGCAGGTGATGCTCGTAGCCGGAAAAAATAACGCGGTGATCAACAATTTTGACGCGCGATTCATAGACAGTGCCAATCAGTTTGGCCATAAAATCCGGCTGCTGTTGATCGCTGACAATAAATATCGTTCTGATCCATGGTGCGTAACGCAATAGTGAAACAACACAATATTCAATCTCGCCCACACTGCTAAACCTCGCCCGATTGGCTGAGCGCGGGCGCGTGCTGCCAATACTGGATAAATAAGCGTCCAGCCTGGCTTTATGATGTGGATCAGCTCCATCTACCCAGGTAATGACGGCATCAATAGGAGATTGATTACTGGATTTTTGTTCTGCGGCCAAAATGACACCTTGTGAAATGTTTGAAAAACAGGACTACCTGCATAAACAACACTAAATCAAAAACCATAATGCTCACACAGCGCCAACCATTGTTGATAATTACCATCCTGACGTACATTGGTTTTTTTTAGCGAATCTTTTTGCGAAGCAATAATGGGAACCGGCTTTTTACCAGGGTTAGCTGAGCGGCGGGTATTGGTTCCTGCCAGATATGACATCGCCTTAAACCATAAGTCATCTGCTTTTGGTGTGAGCTGTAAAAATAAATCGCGGTTTTGTACATCGGAATATAAACAATGCGGCGGATACAATACCCCGCCGTAGCCGATGGGCATTAACCATGGCTCGGTATGATCGATACGCGCTTCGGTTTTCCATTCACTGTAGGGAGCAGGCTGGTCAGCGGCAATAAATTTGATCAGGCGGCATTCATGCGCGATGACATCTTTTGGATGCTGGGTATGGCTCTGGTGCAACCGCAGCAACCAGCTCGGGTCATACATCAAGTCATCATCGCAAGTGACAATAATTTTATCCGGATGCAACTCCAGCGAGTGGATCAATTTGCGATGGGAACAAGTGAGATTTACATAACGAATCTCAAATACCTCACCTTCCAGTTTGCGCAATGATGAAGGTAACTGGTCGCGCAGGCTTTCATGCAACCACAGGATAATTTTTTCCGCAGCGTATGACTGGACTAAAAGACTACGAATGGTGAGATGGATAATGCCCAGACGACTGGGAATTGATGTCAGGGAAACGATCAATGGCAAGCGCGGCGCTTTGGCATTGAGTAAATCATCCGCGCTTAACCGCGCTAATTTCCGCGCTGTCCACCAGGACACCGGCAGCTCTTTTAATTTCATCGCAGGTCAATTCCTTACAAGCATTAGCGCACCGCCTCCTGCCCTGGCAGAAGGAAAACTGCGCGCATAATACCACTATGCATCTGGCATATATCCAGCAAACCAGATGAGAAAATCAGGCGCGAACAGGATCCGAAACTAATTGCCATCCAACCTAGGCTCTGTTGGCGCCAGACTGTATAATCGCCAACCTGATTTTTACGCCTATTGATCAGCCGCACGGCGGCATCCGCAAGAGCCTGTTATTGCTATGGAAAAAACCTACGAACCCCATGCTATCGAACGCCAGTGGTATCAAACCTGGGAAGAACAAGGCTATTTCAAGCCTGCCGGTGACGGAACCCCCTATTGCATGATGATTCCGCCACCCAATGTCACCGGTAGTTTGCATATGGGACACGGTTTTAATAATGCCGTAATGGACACCATGATTCGCTATCGCCGCATGAAGGGTGACGACACTTTGTGGCAAGTGGGTACCGACCATGCCGGTATCGCCACACAAATGGTGGTTGAACGTCAATTGGCTGCGAAGGGTATAAGCCGCCATGATCTTGGACGTGAAAAATTCCTCGAGAAAGTATGGGAATGGAAAGAGCAATCCGGCGGCACTATCACTCGCCAAATTCGCCGCCTGGGCTCATCAGTCGATTGGAGCCGCGAGCGCTTTACCATGGACGATGGCTTATCGACCGCAGTGCAAGAGGCATTCGTTCGCTTATTCGACGACGGCCTGATTTATCGCGGTAAACGCCTGGTGAACTGGGACCCCAAACTGCACACCGCTATTTCTGACCTGGAAGTAGAAAATCATGATGAAAAAGGTTTCCTGTGGAATTTGCGTTATCCATTAGCAGATGGTGCAACCACCGCTGACGGACAACATTATCTGGTTGTTGCTACCACTCGCCCTGAAACCATGCTGGGCGATAGTGCTGTGGCAGTGCATCCGGAAGATGAACGCTACAAATCATTGATCGGCAAATTTGTTTTGTTGCCGCTGGTAAATCGTTTAATACCCATTGTGGCAGATGATTATGTGGACCGTGAATTTGGTACCGGTTGCGTAAAAATTACACCTGCACATGACTTCAACGACTATGAAGTTGGCAAACGCCACAACTTGCCATTGATTAATGTGCTCGATAAAAACGCGGCAGTGTTAGCAGCAGCACAGATTTTTAATTTGGATGGCACCCTCAATACACAACTCGACGGCACTCTGCCCGCCCAATATGCCGGGCTTGATCGCTATGAGGCGCGCAAGCAAATTGTCGCTGCATTTGAAGCCGCAGAACTGCTTGAAAAAATTGATGACCACGGATTAAAAGTTCCGCGCGGTGATCGCTCGGGTGTTGTAATCGAACCCTGGTTAACTGACCAATGGTATGTAAGCACCAAACCATTGGCAGAACCTGCGATTGCAGCAGTGGAAGATGGCCGCATCCAATTTGTGCCCAGGCAATATGAAAATATGTATTTCTCCTGGATGCGCGATATTCAGGATTGGTGTATCAGCCGTCAATTATGGTGGGGCCACCGTATTCCCGCCTGGTACGATGCCAGCGGTAAAGTGTATGTTGGCCGCAACGAGGCCGAAGTCCGCAGTAAATATAATCTGGGAGCCGACATAGTTCTGAATCAGGACGAAGATGTATTGGATACCTGGTTCAGTTCCGGCTTGTGGACCTTCTCAACGCTCGGCTGGCCAGAGCAAACGGAATTTTTGAAAAAATTCCATCCCACGGATTTGCTGGTAACCGGCTTCGACATTATTTTCTTTTGGGTTGCGCGCATGATCATGCTCACCATGCATTTGGTAAAGCATGAAGATGGCACCCCGCAAATCCCGTTTAAAACGGTGTATGTGCATGGCCTGGTAAGGGACAGCCAAGGCCAGAAAATGTCAAAATCCAAAGGTAACGTGCTCGACCCGCTCGACATTATCGACGGCATCGATTTGGAAACTCTCGTGCAAAAGCGCATTACGGGTTTAATGCAACCGAAAGATGCACCCAAGATTGAAAAGCAAACGCGCAAAGAATTTCCGGAAGGAATCCAGGCCTACGGCACTGATGCACTGCGCTTCACTTTCTGTTCGCTTGCATCAACTGGCCGCGATATTAAATTCGATATGGGCCGCGTAGAAGGCTATCGCAACTTCTGTAATAAAATCTGGAACGCAATGCGGTTCACGTTAATGCAGTGTGAAAACCAGGATTGCGGACAGGATAATTCACGCGATTATGAACTGTCGCTGGGTGATCGCTGGATTATTAGCAAATTACAAATTGCGGAAAACACTGTTGCGGAAAACCTGGATAACTATCGCCTGGATTTAGCCTCGCAGGCCATTTATTCCTTTGTGTGGGATGAATACTGCAGCTGGTATCTGGAAGCAACCAAAGCAGTCTTGTTTAATGCCGAAGCAACTGCGGAACAAAAGAAAGGGACCCGTCGCACCTTGGTGCGTGTGCTCGAAACTATCTTGCGCCTGGTGCATCCATTAATGCCATTTATTACTGAAGAAATTTGGCAAACAATTAAACCTCTCTCTGGTGCAACCGGAGAAACGATTATGCATGCGCGTTATCCGCAAGCGGATGCGGGCAAAATCGATCAGCAGGCTTTAACTGACGTGGAATGGCTGCAAGCGGTTGTTGTAGGTGTGCGTAATATTCGCGGCGAGATGAATATCTCTCCCGCCAAAGATCTGCCAGTGCTTTTTAAAAACGGCACCAACGATGATCAACAACGCTTGGCCAACAACCAACAGTTCCTGAAAAAACTGGCATCACTGGAAAGTATTACCTGGTTAAATGCGGGTGACGCAGAACCTATGTCTGCTACTGCGTTGGTAGGCCAGATGGAAATCCTGGTACCTATGGCCGGCTTGATTGATAAAGATGCTGAAATTGCTCGCTTGACAAAAGAGAGCAATAAGTTAATTCAGGATATAGAGCGCACTGAAGCGAAGCTTGGCAATGCTGCGTTTGTAGAAAAGGCACCTTCGGAAGTAGTCGCCAATGAACGCAATCGGGTTGCAGATAATAAAACTGCGGTGGATAAATTGCGCGAGCAGATTCAGAAAATTAGTG
>JAJQJO010000331.1 GCA_021323495.1 Cellvibrio sp.
TTGATGGCTTGCTCGGCGATTGCTTCGCCCTGCCAGTCATGGGGTACTTCATCCTCGTCGGTGCGCAACCAATGCTGGCCGCGGCCATCATAACCACCAGTGCGACGTTTAAGCAGCACGCGCTCGCCCAATTGGTCGCGCAGCTCGTTGGCGGTAATGTCATTGGCTACATTGCGCCAGGGGGCGGTGGCAATGCCGAGTGAATCGATCAATTCTTTCTGGGTTTTGCGGTCAGCCAGGCGGCCAAAGATACTTTGGTTGATAAAGCGTGGATGCCGGGCAAGGGCTTGGGTGACCAGGGTTTCCGGCCATTGTTCACGCTCGGCGGTAACCAGGTCATCGGCCAGCAAGGTCGGGGCAGTGCCTTCGTTGATATCCACCGGGCGCACATCCAGCGCCAGTGGCATACCGGCGTGTTTGAGCATCGCACCCAATTGGCCTGCACCCAATACCCAAATTCGTTGACTCATGCCTAACCTCGGAAAGCGCTTGCTATCTACAAAAGGAAAATAAGGGCCACAGCCTATTGGCTTTGACCTACTGATCTCTGGGATCGGGATTATCCAACACCGCCTGGGTTTGGTCGTGGCGGAACTGGTCGATTTTGGCGGCCAGTGCCGGATCAGTCACGGCCAATATCTGGCAGGCGAGTAAACCCGCATTAAATGCGCCGGCCACACCGATCGCCAGGGTACCCACCGCAATGCCCTTGGGCATCTGCACTATAGAATAGAGACTATCCATACCGCTGAGCGCCTTGCTTTGTACGGGGACACCCAGCACTGGCAGGCGCGTATGGGCCGCAACCATTCCTGGTAAATGCGCTGCGCCGCCGGCACCCGCGATAATCACCGCATAGCCATTATCCACCGCTGTTTCCGCGAATTCAGTAAGCTTTTGTGGTGTGCGATGGGCGGAAACCACTTCGGTGTGATACTCCACACCCATCTGCTCAAGTATTTCTACTGCCGCCTGCATAGTGGCCCAATCGCTCTTGGAGCCCATAATCACCGCAACTTTTCTTGCCATAGCACGTGCCTGAATACTTGAAACTAAATAAGTGTAAGCCCAAAAAGGGGCCGGAATTGGAAAAAAGGCGCGCATATTAGCACGATGCATGTGTGATGCCGAACTCATTCTTTGGTGGACCTTTTCCTAAATGACCATATTGTCCTTGGTTAGCTTTTGATCGGAAATGACTGCCACAATTATGCTTTTGTGTCATACTTTTGCTAAATGTCATGCATTGGGGGTTGTGTCATGCTTGCAGTAAAGATGTCAGAAGGTGGTAGGGTCGTCATTCCCGCTGAATTACGCGAGCAACTGCAATTCAAGCAAGGTGACCAGCTGCTTATGGAGGTTAAAAACGGCGCTTTGGTGGTCACCAGCAAGGCGCAGCGTATAGCGCAAATTCGGGATGAAATCCGCGCAGCCATGCCCCCCGTAGAGGAGGGGCGCTCTTTGGTAGATGAGTTAATCGCCGAGCGCAGGGTTGAGGCAACTAAAGAAGATGCTGAAGCGAACGAGTGGGAGTTGCGCAATGCCCATTTACGTACTTGATACATCGGCCTTACTCGCGTGGATTCAAGGTGAGCAGGGGGGCGATTATGTAGCCAGCCTGCTTACCCAGGAGTGCAAATTGAGTGCAGTAAATCTTGCCGAGCTAGTTACCAAACTGCTCGATAACAACCACACAGCGCCGCATAACCTTGGCCAACAGTTACGCACCCTGGGTATAGAAATTTGCGCTTTCAATGAGGCACAAGCTATATCCACAGGTACGTTGCGCAAACAAACCCGTGTTAAAGGCTTATCTTTAGGTGACCGTGCCTGTTTGAGCTTGGCGATGGAATTACATGCGGTTGTGCTAACAGCCGATAAAGTGTGGACAGAATTAAATTTGCCGCTTGAGATTGTGGATATTCGGGCGGGTTGATGCAGATCAGCAGATACCAATTAAATTAATTCACCGTACACTTTTTGTATTGGTGCTGGTTGGTTATTCCTCCATCGGTAAATTTACTACTGATCACTCATCAACCGATGGCCATCAGGGTAGTCATTATGTTCTGATGCATTGTTGGCGGCCCACGCACTCAGTCTGGTTTGCACCAACCAATGCCATACCGGGTTATTAGCTTTGGTGGGGTTGTCTGTGCCTTCGCGGGGTTTTCTCCACTCTTCAAAAAGTTCCTGCGATATACCGTAATCTTTTAGCTTTTCCATGTTTTGATATCCAGATGTATTTTTTTGATTATATGTTTTTTCATGAAAAGATCACCGGAAATTAATCCGGTGATCAAATTCAAATTTTTGCAGTTCGGTCAGTAATCTCCACCAAATCATTCATCACTCCATCCAAACCGCCGTAAACGTTCAGGGTGTTAATTCTGCCGGTAATTTTTTCCAGCACTTCCAATTCCTTCAGTCGCAGCAACACGGGATTACCTTTCATAACCTTGGCGGTGTTGTGTAGTGAAACGGCCAATAGTTGTGACCCGCGCATCCGTGTGCAGCTTTATCCTTTTACACACAGCACCTGCTTCAATGTGTGTACGATTTCTACCAGATCTGCCTGTGCTGCCATTACTTTTTCGATGGGCTTGTACGCAGAAGGTGTTTCATCAATTACACCTTCATCTTTTCGGCATTCAACACCCGCAGTTGCGAGCATATGTTCATCCATGGAGACGCGACGCTTGGCTTCAGTGCGCGACATGACCCGCCCTGCGCCGTGGCTGCAGCTACAAAAACTTTCATCGTTACCAAGTCCGCGCACGATGAACGATTTCGCGCCCATGCTTCCGGGAATAATACCCATTTCACCTTTACGTGCACTGACAGCGCCCTTGCGCGTTACCCATACATCTTCACCATAATGATGTTCACGGCTGATGTAGTTATGGTGACAATTGACTGCTTCTACGTGAGCTTCAAAAGGAACCTGCAAAATATCGCGCATGGCTTGCAGCGTTCTCGCCATCATTACTTCACGATTGGTCCGGGCAAAATCCTGCGCCCAGGCAACGGCTTCAACATAATCGCGAAACTTTTCGCTGCCTTCGGGTATATATGCCAAATCTTTATCGGGCAAATTAATAAACCAGCGCTCCATATCTTTTTTCGCTTGCTCGATAAAGTGCGTTCCTATGCGATTACCGACACCGCGCGACCCGCTGTGCAACATCACCCAGACTGCATTGGCCTCGTCCAGGCAGATTTCAATAAAATGGTTTCCCGTTCCCAAGGTTCCCAAATGATTCATGTTGTTGGTGTTCTTCAAAAACGGATGCTTTTCACAGAGTCTGGTAAAACCATCGTGCAAATGCTCCCATGCCGTTGTGACATCTGCAGGGGTATTGGCCCAGCTTCCTTTGTCGCGTGCGCCGCGCAATTTGGGGCTGCTTCCGTGAGGTACTTTTTTCTCGATCTCATTGCGCAAGGCAGTTAATGAGTCGGGAAGTTGCGCTGCATTCAATGTCGTTTTTGCGGCCATCATCCCGCATCCCAAATCCACACCTACGGCGGCGGGAATAATTGCGCCTATAGTCGGAATTACGCTGCCGATGGTGGCGCCTTTACCCAAATGGACATCTGGCATCACCGCAATCCATTTATGAATGAAGGGCATGCTCGCCATATTGGTGACCTGTTGCCGCGCGTTTACATCGAAACTCACTCCGCGTGTCCAGGATTTCACCGGTACTTGACCCGGGTTATGCATAACTTCAAATCTGCTCATATCCATACCTTGTTGCTGATTATCAATATTCGTTTGGTAGATGTTTGGTATTTAGCGATTACTGTGCCAACTTCTGTTGCTGGGGCGTTAATGTGCCTAACCCCTTGATTTAATTAAAACAAAATTCCCATTGTTGTGTTCTATAAGTATATGTAGAATTTTAAATTTCAATTTATATATCAATATAGATATGGTTATATCTTTATGAATAATGTCGTTATAGGAATTCTTGGCTCGCGGTTGGATCATGGTGGTTTGGGCAAGCGCCGGTGGGAGCGGTGGCGCCCCAGCATTTCGTTATTGATGCAACCGGGGTTTCCGGTGGATGAATATCTGCTGATGTATTTGCCGGAAGATCAGCAATTGCTGGATTTGACGGTTAGCGATATGGCTGAAGTCTCGCCCCATACCAAAGTGCGGACATTTCCTCTTGCATGCGACGACGCATGGGATTTCGAGCAGGTGTACAGCCAGATTCATGATGTTGCTATCAGCCAGGTATTCGATGTCGAGCAAAATAATTATTTTGTGAATATCACTACCGGCACGCACGTTGCCCAGATTTGCTTGTACCTGTTGACGGAGGCGCATTATTTACCGGGGAAATTATTGCAATCATCGCCGGGCAAGGAAGGTGTTCAA
>JAJQJO010000332.1 GCA_021323495.1 Cellvibrio sp.
AAACTATTGCGAAATAGATCGCGCCCTGGTGGACCTGAAACGCTTCGCTCCCGTTGCCTATTTTTTTTATATGCAAGGAGTGAAAAATGAATACCTCAGACTCAAAATCCATTCCCGTACAAGTACAAACACAATTACTCACTTTGGATAACGCTGAAAAAGCCCCGGATTTAGCGGCTTATGTGTTTTCTTCCGAAGGACGTTTTTTAACAGCGCAGCCGCTGGATGAAAAAGGTTCGGCGGTAGTTCATGTGAATGCGACCAAGGATACACATGCGCGCATATTAATCGGCCCCAGGCTTGATGATAAAGAACCCGCTTTTGCCGAGCTATTGCGGCGCGGCGCCCAGGAAAAACATTTGAACTTCAGGGATAACGCCGAGCGCTTGCAGGTTAGCATCAGCGTGTTGCCCGATATATGGCGCTCATGGCTGTCAGGCTTTTGTTTTGTGCGCGGCAATCTCAACAAGCGCGTATTGGTTGGTGGGCAGTATGAGAATTATCCGATCTGCAATGCGACTGTCGAAGTTTATGAAGTTGATCCACTTTGGATAATCATCCCCAGATTGCCTGACCTGGAATTGGAGCGGTTGCGCGATATTATTAGAGATCCCCGCCCTATTAAAATTCCCCGCCTCGGTGGGCCTGTTGTAAAACCCATCCCAAGACCAGAGCCCGACCCAGCACCTTTTGCGCGTGCAGCTATGCTGCAAAAAATATCTGCCACTGACCGCGAGTTTACCGATGCCGGTGCAGCCAGCTTTAAAGAATTAGCCAACGCAACCCAATTGCGTTACATCGCACAAACCGGCAGCAAGTTGCAATTCCAGAACGCGCTGATCGATAACGCAATACTGATCCGGCCACTGTTGTGTTGGTTGTATCCTCGCTTTGTTACCAAGCAATTAGTGGCGACTACTCACACCGATGAATGCGGACATTTCCAGACGATTTTTTATAAAGGCTTTAATAATCCGGATACGCCGGATTTATATTTCAAAGCCAAACAAAAATTGTTTGGCTTTTTAAATGTGTATATCTATGCCCCGACGCCCATTGCTTGCCATACCTGGTGGAATTATAAGTGCGGCACTGAAGTGAATTTATATAGCTCCAGCCCTTGGGCGCAAACTTGCTCACCTTGCCCGCCAGTGATTGGTCCCAATGGTAAAAATCGCTGGGTAGCGTTTATGTCGATTGGAGCCCATGGCCTTAACCGGATTTACGGCACTGAATCCAGCCCATCGATCACTACCACCGCAACAAATCTGGGTTTAACCGTAGAGGGTGCGCCTTGGGGCGGCATGTTATTACCACGCCTGGAGTTCTCCACCGAATTGGAGGCAGCCGGTGTGCGCTATTACCAGGTATCCTGGCGCAAAGGCAGCAGTGGGAATTTCTTGCCGCTCGCAGGGCAAGTGCATCACTACTATCGCCATGATGTAGAAACACCTACTGGTACTCTACCCGTCTGGTCACCGGAATTATTGGGGCCATTCAATGTAGATGATGGTGCGGGACACTTCATTCCCAATCTATTTAAAATTCCGTTTCTATCAGTGGCACCTGCCGGTATCTGGGGAGTGCCACCGGATATCAATGAAATTAAGGAGCATTTTGCCAGCGCGAAATTTCCCACCCAGGATGTCGCACCCGGTACGCACTACGATGCCAATGGCACGGTACAAGGCACTGATACCAGCGGCAAATATCAGCTGCAGGTGAAATTGTTTGATGGTTTTGGGCAACCCGTCGATATAGCAGCGCTTGGTATTGTGTTTGCTGTGCCTACGGATCCGGATAGCTTCGGCAATATCAATACTGTCGATGCTGCATCCCTTGGCCTTGTTAGCGGCAACACTATGTTGGTCACGCTGCATGTGGATAACAATCGCTGCTACGCCAATATCGGACCACCTACCATTAATAGCCTTGAAGCCGATCCTTGCTGTGGTGTGTTGCAATACCAGGCTGGCGATGAAGTGCACCTGAACTTCCAGGCCAGACATCCACACAATTTTGCCCGCTATAGTTTTTCAGTCGTGCGCGGTGCAAACGGTGTCGCGTCTATACCTTCAACCCAGGTGAGTGCAGCAACGGTAAATTATTCGCTATCGGTGAGTGAATTGCTCAACACCAATTTGCCAATAGGTTGTCCGGAAAATGGTTGCCCGGTAGCAGGCTTTAGCGAAAACCTTTATGTGGATTCCATGGCTACCGATGGCTGGAGCAGTGAGCTGGGATACGATGCGAGCCATGTGCGTGCATTTGTGCTGGCGCAACCTTGAGGTTTTTTTGTTAACTAATTTTAAATAGCTTTGAATGTTTTTTTATTAAACCAGCTGATAAATTTGCCCCGCCTATGCGGGGCATTTCTTTGCTGTCGTTTGATCTGATAGAACCCATCACGCAGGCGGCATTTTTTCAAATGCGGGTAATGCGGAATTAATCTGATCCCATGCAAAACCACTTTTGCGATAAGTCACCATTTGTGGACTGTAACGGTGCGGTTCATCCAGGCTCGCAGCACGGATGGTGAAAACACCGGGATTTGTCGCAAATGTCATATAGACCGGCGACCCACAGGTAGGACAAAAAGCGCGCGTCTTAATATTGCCACCGTCAGCGGTCATATCCCAGAAAGATGCCTGGCCCGATAGGTTTGCGTTCGCGCGCAGAAAGACCAGGTGCGAGGCATGTCCGGTACCACTCTCACGGGAGCAGTCACGACATTGACAATCAACGGACACTAAAGGCTCCCCGGTAATTTCATAACGGATTGCACCGCAGGCACAACCACCACTATAAGGTTTGCTCATGATTTTCTCCGGTAAAATAATGTTTTAATGAGTTGAAAAAACGAGCGGTTTTCCGGTTTCCAAAAAAGATTTAAGGCTGGATAACACCAGCGGCCAACCGTAGGAAATACCTTTTAAACCTTCATCTGTCAGATCTTCATGGGTCACGGTCAAACGTACTTTTTCGCCAACCGCCTCCAGATCAATGCTCACTTTTGAGTGTCGGGTTTTATCGGCAGCGTGTTCGGGAGTGATCCAGGTATACACCAGCCGCTGGTTGGGAATCGATTCCAATACTGTGCCAATACGTTTGACCGTGCGCTTTTCGTCATCACCTATATGTCTCCAACCTGAACCTGCCTGCCAGTCAGACTCCAATTCAATTTGCCACCACTGCCGCGATAAATCGCCCTGGACCAGCGCCTGCCAGACCTTTTCCAAGGCGGTGGCAATGTAGGTTACGTATACAAATTTTTCATTGTTCATCAGCTTTACCTTCAAGTTTGGTTTTGAAATCCTGCAGCGCATCAAGCCGCTCCATTTCAAATTTCCGAATCCAGCGTATGTAAATGTCGTGGATAGGCACAGGGTTAAAGTAATGCAGTTTTTCCCTGCCCTGCCGCTGTACGGCAATCAAATTCGCAGCTTCAAGCAAGCCAAGATGTTGGGTAACCGACTGCCGCGCCATGTCCAGCTCATTGCATAGCTCGGTCAACGTCTGCCCGTTTTTGGCGTGCAGCAAATCCACCAGTTTGCGCCGGCTTGGATCGGCAAGGGCTTTAAACACCAGGTCTATTTCAGTCATTCGTTCGGGTCTATCCAGATTAAACGCAGGTATTCGCCTGCATTTTTTTGCATTATTGGCAGGTAGATACCTGCATGTCAACAGAAAATTTGTACAGAGGGAACATATTGCAGTGAGGAATTACAGCTTTCGCCAAAGATAAAACCCCAGTGCCGCAAACCCGACTGAAAATAACAATCCCACGATATGACCTTTGGCAAGACCGACCGTCAATACTGACATCGCATGATTATCGGGATTGACATACACCTTTACATTTTCCCCAGCACGCAAAATTGAGGTTGGTTTATTGATGCCGTAACCGACCCTGGTATTGCGATATTCATTACCGTTAATTTCGTATTTATATTCCAGCCAACGATTAGTCAGGTTATAGGGCGTTACCAATACGCGATTCATATCCTCACTGCCATTGGTAACAATGCCTTGATGGATTTCCCAACTTGCGGCTGCAACACTATTGATAATGTTTTTCATGGTTGTTAATAGCAACAATGCAGCGGCAAGAATACATAAGCCGCAGAATAAATTGCGAAAACGCTGATAGTTTTGTTCCATTTTATGATTCATCGAAATCAACCTGTTTTAATTATCAAAATACTTTTTTTGCTAGCAATAGACATCAGACACAACTCCCAATTTATCTAACAATATTATCTCATCGCTGCGCTACGCTAACTCCATCTGCCATACAGTGTGCACGCGCGGGAGCAACCAGAAATCCAACATATCGACGCATATGGAAGGCTGATTGGATTCTACAGCTAACCAGCAAAACAG
>JAJQJO010000333.1 GCA_021323495.1 Cellvibrio sp.
CGCAGAAATCAACTTTTCGCCATGGCGAGTGGTATTGCGCTCTATACCCAACAGCAAACGGGCTTCGTGAAGCAAGTGATGAATCGTCATGACAGGTCCTGTCGCACCAATAAAGGGCGGAATCCTAGAGGTTTATCGTGCTGACTGCAAATCACTGCTTGACCTTCCCCTTACTGAAAGGTTTAGGCTTACACCATTCGCTGTCACGAGGACAAAATTATGCCCAATCAGATACAGGAATTGGAGCTGACCATAGGTGGAATGAATTGCGCATCCTGCGTCGCCCATGTGGAGCGGGCGCTGGTTTCGGTCGATGGTGTTAGCTCCGCCAATGTTAATCTCGCCACCGCGCGTGCGCGGTTGCAGCTCACCCATTCAGTGGCGACCGGGGATTTGATCCTGCACGTCGAACAAGCCGGATACAAAGCTGGATTAGCCAACACCGAAGACCGCAATCGACAGGCTGAACAGCGCGAACTGGAGCGGCTGCAAGTTAAACAAAAATTTATCCTGAGCCTGTTGGCGACAGTTCCATTGTTTGCGCTGGAAATGGGGAGTCATTTGATCCCTGCCCTGCACCATTGGCTGATGGCCAATGCCGGAAACTGGAATTGGCCGATCCAGGCAGTATTGGCCACTTTAGTAATGTTTGGTCCCGGCCGGGCCTTCTATCAAAAAGGCCTGCCCGCGCTGATACGTTTGCAACCGGATATGAATTCACTAGTCGCACTTGGTAGCCTCGCGGCCTGGGGTTACTCGCTGGTCGCAACCTTTGCGCCTGCCGCTCTTCCCGCCGGTACCGTGAATGTCTACTTTGAGGCTGCGGCGGTCATAGTGACGCTGATTTTATTGGGCAGGTTGATGGAGGCCAACGCCCGCGGCCGCACCAGCGATGCCATTGCACATCTGGTGCGGCTGCAACCCCGTAACGCGACCCGCGTTCACGATGGAACACAGGAAACTGTCGATCTTGAATCGCTTCAACCGAATGACCAGGTACTGGTTCGCCCGGGGGAACGTATTCCGCTGGACGGTGAAATTATCAAAGGACATTCCTTCGTGGATGAGTCCATGATGACCGGAGAAGCAATTCCAGTGGGCAAATCGCCGGGGGATACAGTTATCGGCGGCACACTGAATGCCAATGGCTCATTTACTTATCGTGT
This sequence comes from Cellvibrio sp., assembly GCA_021323495.1. Taxonomy (GTDB): domain Bacteria; phylum Pseudomonadota; class Gammaproteobacteria; order Pseudomonadales; family Cellvibrionaceae; genus Cellvibrio. Next base: position 1,167 of record JAJQJO010000333.1, read on the forward strand.
AACCAGGACCGGTAAAGATACCTTGCTTGCGCAAATCATTGACCTGGTTGAAACCGCACAGGGATCCAGGTTGCCGATCCAGGCACTGGTCGATCAAATTACCCGCTGGTTCGTGCCGGCAGTTATGCTGCTAGCCGCTCTGACCTTTTTAGTTTGGCTGATATTTGGACCCGAGCCGACACTGGGTTTTGCGCTGGTCAATGCAGTCGCCGTGTTGATTATCGCTTGTCCCTGTGCGATGGGTTTGGCCACACCAACATCGATCATGGTAGCCACAGGCAGTGCGGCGGGTTCAGGTCTGTTATTTCGCCGCGGCAGTGCATTGCAAACACTGGCCGGGGTAAAAACGATTGCCTTTGATAAAACCGGCACGCTCACTCTCGGCCAACCGATACTCACCGATTTTATTGTTGCCCCCGGATTTGACAAAAATGCGGTGCTTGCGTTGGCCGCTGCTGCCGAACAGCATTCGGAACACCCCATTGCCAATGCACTGATGGAGGCCGCCACCGCAGCAAAAATTACACCCGGTACGCTGGAATCATTTGAAGCAATTCCGGGTTATGGATTAAAAGCAACCGTATCCGGCGATGAAATCTATATTGGCGCTGATCGTTTGTTTGACAAAAATGGCATCGCTCTGGAGACTTTTGATACAACCAGCCAACAACTGGCAGGCGATGGTAAAACACCGATTTATGTTTCGATCAATAATCAAATCGCCGCGGTAATGGCGCTTTCCGATATGCTCAAACCCGGTGCGGTCGCTGCAATAAATTCATTGCACGCGCTCGGCTTTAACGTCGCCATGATCACCGGTGACAACCAACGTACCGCCGATGTGATCGCAAAAAAAACCGGTATTGATGTGGTAATCGCCGAAGTATTGCCTAACCAAAAAGTGGCGGCAGTCAAAGAATTACGCAAACAACATGGCGCAATTGCCTATGTAGGCGATGGTATTAACGATGCGCCGGCACTTGCAGAAGCCGATGTAGGTTTGGCAATTGGTAGTGGCACCGACATCGCAATTGAAAGCGCTGACGTGATATTGGTCAGCGGCGATTTATTGGGTGTGCCCAAAAGTATTGCACTTGCACGCGCAACTATGCGCAACATCAAACAAAATTTATTCTGGGCCTTCGCGTACAATGCCGCCTTGATTCCACTCGCAGCAGGCCTGGCCTATCCAGCATTTGAAATTCTTTTATCACCCATGCTCGCTGCCGGCGCAATGGCGTTATCCAGTGTATTTGTGGTCACCAATTCGCTGCGTTTGCGCCGCTGGCAAGCGGTGGAAATTCATCAAAAATAAAATCAGGTTTTAGCTATGAACAAATCCATTGTACTGATGCAAAGCTGCACAGTATTACTTGCCGGCTTATTGCTCACAGCCTGCGCCAGCGCACCGCCGGAGAATTCCGTTGCGCTGGAGCAACAACAACTTAACCAGGCATATCCCGGTACCGATTTATCAGCTCCGCCGCAAGAGTTAACCGATGAGATACTAAGCTTGCACACGGCGATGCAAACCTTGCTCAGTCGCTCGCCCCAGGTGCGGGTCGAACTGGCACAGCTCGGTATCGCCGATGCACAACGCCTGCAAGCAGAATTAATCAGCAATCCGCATTTATCAATCGGCGCGTTAAAACCGGAGGCTGGCGGCCGTTGGGAACTGGATGTAGGGCTGAGCCAACCATTGCTGGAATTATTTACCCGTCCTTTGCGCCGTCAACTTGCGGAAGATAATCTTCTGTCTATCCAATTACGTTTACAAGCCAGGTTGCAAGACCTGATCGCACAGACAGGCAACGCCTATTACGCTGCAATCGCGGCGCAACAACACCTGCAAGTGCAACAACACTTGTTGGATGCCACCCTCGCCCGCCAGCAGCTCGCCAATAGTTTATATCGCGCAGGCAATATCTCGGAAAACAGTTTTTTATATTACGACAATGAGTTGCGCCGGGCACAGCAACAGGTTAAAAAACGGGAACATAAAGCGCGCGAAGAATATCTTGCCCTGCTGAATCTTATTGGTCTTGATTCATTCCAAAAAATCCAGCTACCGCCCCGGTTACCTGTTTTACCAACAGAAAATTTTAGCCACAGTACACTGCTTTCCCAGGCGCGCATCGATCGTCTGGATATAAAAATTGCAACACAGCAATTAAACCAATTGGCGAACCGCCGCAACCTGCTGCGCAAAGAAAATGGTTGGCGGGATATGAGTATCGGCATCAATGCCGAACGCGAATTTGATGGTGCTACCAATGTCGGGCCGGGAGTTGAATTCGCGCTACCGATTTTTAACCGCAACCAGGGCAAGCTCGCTGCGGTTGACGCACAAACTGCCAAAGCCGAGGCGCAACTAACACAAATCATGCTGGATGCTGATACCGAAATCGCCCTGGCACTTGACCGGATGCAATCGGCACGCGTGCAGTTAGCGCTAATTAAATCCAGTTTACAAGTTGCCGAAAAACGTGTGGCACTTGCCAACCGCGAAGTCAATTTTATGCTCGGCAGCCCTTTTGAATTACTCAATATCAAGCGGCAGGAAATTCAATTAGCGCATGACCTTACCAATGAATTGGCGAGCTATTGGCAAGCACGTACGCAGCTTGAATTATCAATCGGACGCGTTCTGCCTGCATCAGTACCGGCTATCGATCACAGCAAAATGGATCACAGCAAAATGAATCACTCTGAGATGAATCATGCAGAGATGAATCATGCAGAGATGAATCACAGCGATTCGAACCACGGGAATCACACAGAGAAAAAATCCAACGAACATGAGGAGCATAATCATGATTAACCGTCGCACGCTGTTATTAGGTAGCGCAGCGGGTTTGGTCGCGGCCAGTTTGCCGCTGAGCGCGCAGCAAGATCATTCTGCTCATCAACCCAATACCGCTGAGGCTGATCATTTTCCACATGCAACTGCCAAAAAGAAGCTGGTAAAAACAACTAGACATATTCCTGCCGTCAGTACAAAAAAAACGGAACCAACTGCTCAGGGTTATCGGCCGGTAATCACACCGAATGGCAGGACTCTTTCCTATCGACTTAATGAGGGCGTAAAAGAGTTTCATTTAATTGCAGAGGAAATCGAACACGAGTTCGCCCCGGGAACCAAAATTAAAGCCTGGGGATACAACGGCAGCACACCCGGGCCAACGATTGAAGCAGTCGAAGGC
>JAJQJO010000334.1 GCA_021323495.1 Cellvibrio sp.
ACCTGCCGCACGTATTAGTGAAGCTGAATCAGCCGAATTACGTAAACACTTGCTAAGTGGAATCCCGCAAGAGCAGCGCGCGCTGATACAAAATACTCCCATCATGGTGTTGTCAGATGTGGAGTTTGCAGCTTTGACCCGTTCTACCAAAGGGCAGGCCGTCACCATGATTATCGATGGCAAGCCAGTTATTGTTATGCGCGAAGGCGCCGATCCAGGGGCACTGCGCGAAGAAGGTATCCATGCGTTGCAAGCCCATGATCCACAATGGGCGAAACACATCGGCTCACTTGACGAGCAACATCTTGCCAATTGGGATGAGCTCCCACTTGATCAACAAATTGTTCTCTATCGAAATAAAGTTGCTTTGGAACTTGATGCGCAGCAACGCATGATTGCATCGATAGAAGCTGATATTGGCAATGCAAAGTCACCGCAAGAAAAAGCCGCCTTGCAGCGTCAGCTTGAACAAACTCAGCTCGCACATACAAATCTCAGCAGACGTATGAGTGAAGTTGGCAGTATCGATGCGATGGATGTTGCCAACATCAAAGCCGGTTTCAGCGAGCGGCCGCAGTGGCTTGATCAGCCGGCGCGGTTGTTCCAGAAAGTGGATGACTCTGAAGCGGCGAAAAGAACCGCTGAGCAACATGAAGGGCTGGTGAAAAAAATAACGGGAGATGCTCCATTATCAAAAGAACAGACGGATATCCTCACGCGTATGTCGGTAGGGGATATAGAGCATTTGATTCGCGCATCGGGTGATGATGTAGCACAGGTGAAACGAATTCTTGATTTGTCAATCAAGTCAGGAAGTGCAGATACAGCAGTTACTCATTTGCGAAAAGTGCTGGATGGCTTATCACCAGAGCAGCGAGATTTTGTGTTAAATCAGTTATCAAAAATAAAATCAGAAAATATAACGGGCATGCTAACGGACCTGCACACCCTGCGTAATCTGGCAGGAGACGCTAATGCATTTGATAGGATACTGGACGCTTTGCCCTACAAAGATGGCAAGCTCACGCAGAAATCACTCAAAGAAACGGCGGAGTTATTTAGCCAGTTAGCAAAAAATAACATACCAGTAGCAACGTTCTTTAGGCACGTTGGGCATGCCGATGATTTATCGGCAGTCCTGGTGCGAGTGAAAAAATCCAATGATCCGGCAACGACACTCGTGGAACTCATTCATGTTGTGAAAGCCGCCGCCGATCACTCGCCTGAACAGGCCGCCACTATATTAAAGACGCTTGCCGGTATAGATCTCGAGGATTTCCCTGCTGCGATAAGAGATATTGCGGTGATAAAAGGCAAACTATCCAATCCCGAAAACTTTAATGCACTGTTGGATGTATTAATCAACTCCGGTGTAGATAAAGCCAGGTTGCTGAGTAATTTGAGTGCTGTGCTAGTCCATATAGATCCAAGGGCGGCTGTTGCGCTGGTGAGCTTGTTGGATCAGATAAGTGATGCAGATCGCATTGAAACCCTGGCTGATATTGCCATGATTGCGGAACACATCCTGCCTCAAATGGAAAAATCTCTATTGGGCGCGGAGGGCACTAAACTGCTAAGCGTCATGGTGGAAGCGATCGCTACCCAGCGCAACTGGCGAGTGATGGCGGATGATATGTTCAGTTTATTGACAATACATTCAGAGCTACCGGATACGCAACAGAATAAAGACCATATCAAGAAAATAATGGATTATTTGTTATCGGCGCGCGGAGATATGTCAAAAGTTTCCTCTATTCGTCTTGATCAGGCTGAAGGTGATGTGCGCTTCCAATCCATTCGCGAAAACGATGGGTTGGCAAATCTGGCTGGCGATATAACAGCCGCAATGAAAATACTCAAAAGTTCGGCCAATCCGGAAACGTCGATCAACAATATGGTGACGCGTCTCAATAAAGAAGGGAATCTGGCCGGAGGTGATCCTTGGCGAACTTATCTTGGTGAGCAAAAAGCGCATTGGGATGCCTTACAAAAAAATAACGCGCCAGAAGCAGTTGCTTTTGTCAGGGCGATCGAGGAGGCCACCAAAAATCTTGGATGGAGCCATGAAGAACTGGGTGCATTGCGTGAAATGATGCCTTGGTTTACGGCATTAGCTAAAGCAAAAGGTATAGATATTAGCGATGCAACAGCGATGGCTAAATTAATGCAAGATGTATTTGACCGTGGCTTTACCGATTTTAAAACTCGAAATTTAAGTAGCCAAGGAAAATTACAATCGCTTGAGCGTGCGTTCCGCGAGATGGCCGTTGAGGCGAGATCGGGCATTGATTTACGCAATCTGCAATCCGTTGAAGAACTAAAAGCTAAACATCCTGAAAAAGTTAAAGAGCTGCTCGAGCGATTGGGGCTCACAGAGGTCGAGCTTATGAAGCGCGGTGATGCGGATGTGTTACTGCAACATATCGCGACATTGGTTGCACGTGAAGAGTTTTACACGCAGATGCGTGACATGGCGAAAGAAATTGGCGCTAATGGTGCCGGAATTAAACAGAATATTACTGAGGTGGCAGGAGAAATAGCGTTAGCCCAGAATATTCTGAAAACACATCCCGATTTTGAGCTGGCGATTCCATTTGGTAAGGGTACTGGTTTTGATCAGGTATGGAAAAGAACCGTCGATGGAAGAACAGAATATATCATCGGCGAAGCGAAAGGTGCTGGCGCGGAACTGGGAAATCCTGCTAAAGGGCCACAAATGTCGGCAGAGTGGGTCCTTAATACATTAAGGGAAATGTTGGCCTCACCACCAGGCTCTCCAGAACACCAGCTTGCCGCCGAAATGATGGATGCCATTCGCAACCACACAACATCTGCTATTGGCACGCCTTCACCGGTTAGAGGTGTTGTTGTTGAAGAATCGGCCCCCCCGTATCACAATGACAGGACAACAACTGGAACTGGATTGGGCGGATATGACTTTAGCGGATTAACCTTGCCGGGTTGATTAGTAGATTTTCGAGTATCGTATTTAGTGAGATGTGCTATGGCTTTCCGTTTTAATTTGATCGACGATGAAGGCGCAAAAGGACTTGAGACCTACTATCAAGAATTAATTGACAAGAATGTTCAAGGGCATTTTCGTTATGAGGCAGAAATGTCGCGCGCGTTTTTGTTGTGGCGACAGGGTGACGGTGATGCAATGAAAAGGTATTTTTCGAGCGCGGCTACAGAGGCTGTCGCTCAATTGTCAGTATTTTCAAACTTTGGTTCATCCAGAGCGGTGACCCAATTTGAAACAGCATTGCTCATTGTGAATTTGTTTGGAAGCCAACAAGAAAAAATAACACTTTCTTATATTCCACGTGAAGCCTGGTTTTACCCGATAACGCCTGAGTATCTGCCGTTAGCAGATCTGTTGGCAGCGATTAACAGGATTTTTATCGAAAATGTAATTGATAATCAGATTATTTATGAAATAGAACGGAGTAGCTCTATCTGTTCTGCAAACGAATTTTATGGCGAATGGATCATAAATATATGTTATTCATTGCATGCCATTTATGATAAAAATGAAGAGAAATTGGGTATTGGAATACAAAAAATTTTGAATCTTCACGAAAAGGAAACTGATGAAGGTATTTTGAGAAAGCGGGTTGAAGCCATGGTTTGTTTGTGGGCATGTGTTATTTGTAAAATTGCTAATAATCTTTCCTTAAAAGTTAACGTGGAATCATTTTATATACCAAAACAATTTATATAATTTTCGCAAAGATCTTTGTTTCATCTTGAAGTATTTTTCGGTTGTGCGTAAACTTTGTTCTGAGGCACACTGCTGTGTAAGCTCCTCTCACGAGGTCACTCGTGAAAAGGGGTCCGAACGGTTTATTGTCTAGGGCTCCAAGATTGCCCTACGTACATTCGAAAAAATACTGGCTACGTTCAGAATAGGTGTGGAGCACTTTAAGGTCCGTTACATGTGCATGTTGTTGGTCTTCGGTTTCATTCGAGTGCCCAACGTTCAGAGTAATCTGCTTGCTTTAATTGTCGCGCCCTGTCGAGTCTCATTAATCGCTGATAGTCTGTCGAAAGTGGTATACCGAAAGGTCGAACCGTCAACGGGATCGGTGGTGGGTTGACAGGGGGGCGGCCCCCTGTTGACGAGCCTGTCTTTATTTGTCTGCACTAACGTAGACTTGATCTGTTTAAAACTTGATCTTATAGTCACGCTGTTTCTACAGGTATTTGTCAGGTTTAAATTCAAGCCAAGCTTTTTTCTGCTCCAATCCTCTTTCCCTCAAGTAATGTTTTCAGTGTTCGACCACAGCACATCCTGTATTGATGAATCCATGCTTCGTTACCCATCCTGCTTGCTAAATTAATATTC
>JAJQJO010000029.1 GCA_021323495.1 Cellvibrio sp.
AAAATAATCACCCACTACTACGAGTACCGGGCGCTCGTCTGCCAGAACGGGTTTCCATAACTGGCTTTCGCGTAACAGTTGGTGTTCCGAACCTGGCTGTTTATCCTGGGATAACAACAGGAAAATTATATTGAGCAGGATAATCACGGTGCAGAGCAATGCGATGTTGATTTTACGTGCGCTGGTGCTATGCACGGGTTCCGCATGCTGGAGCTGCTCCCCAAAAATCAACTGTGCAGTTTGTTCGCCGCGTGATTCAAGGATCAGGCGATATTCTCCTTTGGGAATCTTCAGGCGGTTGGGCATATCCTTTCCGTATTTTTCATAAAACTCATCAAGCTTGCGCCGCAGTTTGTGCACATACACGCGCACTACCGCATCTTGCGATACATCAAAATCATTTTCGCGCCCCATGCCTTCAATGGCAATTTCAAGTTCCTTTGGTGTTCTGTTTTGGGTATAGCATTGATATAGGTATTCGAACACACGGTGCAGGTGCATGCTGCGCGCCAATATTCCACTCGCCCTTATTTGCGCGGCATGGTTTTCGATACTGGGTTCGGGGATGAAAATAGTTGTCATAACTGCACCGTTTTATTGTTCAGATTAATTAACCTGCAATCTGCGTATTGGCTAGAAGTAAATGATGATTGCTATTCTCTGCATCCTCATGGCGAGAGAACGTATCGTTAAGCAAGCCATGACGTTTCAGCAGTGTACGCATAACATTGCGCGAGATTCCCAGCAACGCTGCACCATGGACTTGATTGGAGCGCACGTGTGAAAATGCTTCGTGCACAATCAAACTTTCCAATTTATCAAAGTGATTGCTATCACCCTGTTCGGTAAACAGGCGGCGCAATTGTTTGGCAATAGCGGTCATCGGGTCATCGCCATTGCCAGCGCCATTATCGAAGCCATTTACTGACCCCGGGTGCGCACCGAAACCTGGATTGCCGAAGGTATTTGTTTGCGGATTTACACCGCTTGAAAGTTGATGTGCGGGTTGCGCGACATGTTGATGATTGCTGCCGGTGTTCCAACCGCCGGTCACTTTCAGATGGGCCGGTTCAATTTTTTCACCACTGGAAACCAGCAACGCAAAATGCACGACGTTTTCCAATTCGCGAATATTGCCCGGCCAGGAATAGGTCAGCAGCAATTCGATTGCGCCGGCAGAAAATTGTGGCTGACGATGCCCCATGCGTTGGCTGTAAGTTTTCAGAAAGTGTTCTGCCAGTGGCAATATATCGCCTGGCCTTTCGCGCAGTGGTGGCAGTTTTACCTGTGCGATATTGATCCGGTAGAGCAGGTCGCGGCGGAAATGTCCGGCAGATACCGCATAATCCAGATCAACGTTGGTCGCAACTACCAAGCGCACATTGACCGGAATACTTTTACGCGAGCCGATCCGCACCACTTCTTTTTCTTGCAACACACGCAGTAGTTTTACTTGCAAGGGTAGGGGGAGATCACCAATCTCATCGAGAAATAGCGTGCCTTCGTTGGCGGCTTCAAACCAACCCTCACGTTTACCGACCGCACCGGTAAATGAGCCGGCTTCATGGCCAAACAATTCGCTTTCGGCCAATTGGTCACTGATTGCACCACAATTGACGGCGAGGAATGGACCTTTACGTCCGCTTAATAAATGAATATGGCGTGCGACCAATTCCTTGCCTGTTCCAGTTTCGCCACCAATTAATACCGGTGCTTCGCTCGGGGCAATGCGCTCGATATATTCCAATAAGGTTGCCGAAATAGGATCGGAGAATACTAACGCTTTTGCCCTCACCGAGAGCGGTTGTGCGTTGCCTCCTTCCAGGGATAAGAGAACCGGTTGTTTATTTTCCTGAATCACGATGGTTCCTCAATAATAGCGAAGAAAATTATTTATTAACGAGCGCATTCTAGACGTTAACACACGGCCTTAATAAGGAATTTAAATCTATAAACTTATAACTAATTTTCAAATAAAAACTTGTTTGAAATGCAGCATTTTCTGTTGGTTTTTGCACTAATTAATTGCTAAATAAACAGCGCGAACCGCTATTTGGTAGTGCGCAGAAATCAGTCTGTTACTGCACGGAAGTCAATTTGGTATCGACAGTTGAATAACTTGATGGGAAAGATATTAGCGAGGCGTTACTGACGGTTAAACTGCTGGGAAGGAATGCAAGGAGAGAATTGTGAAGGGCCCGGGTTCATTGCGAACAGGCCCACCACTAATTGCTAACGGTGAAAATATTATTTTTGCAGAAATATTTTTGAACTGGTGGGTTTGGCATATACATGTGCACCAATGCTCAGGTTGAGCGAACGCTCTTGTGCGCGCGGTAATTCTACATGCAAGGCTTCATTACTGAGTTGATGTAATAGTTCGATACGCAGTACCGAGCCCGCCGTACTGACATGGGCAATGCGCGCCGCTATCGCACCCTCGCTGCTGGATTCGCTCAATTCAATATCGTGGGGACGGACATAGGCGATAGCGGCCTGGTCTATAACAGTATTGTGTTCAGGCGCGGGTAATTTGTAGTCGCCAATATGGGCCCAACCGTTATCGACACGGCTATGGAACAAATTCACCTGGCCAATAAAATCATATACAAAGGGGCTGGCCGGATTGTTGTAGATATCATCCGGCGAGCCAATTTGTTCAATATTACCTTTGTTTAGCACCACAATTTTATCAGCAACTTCCATCGCTTCTTCCTGATCGTGCGTCACAAAGATAGAAGTGATATGCAATTCATCATGCAGTCGACGCAACCAGCGGCGCAAATCCTTGCGTACTTTTGCATCGAGTGCACCGAAGGGTTCGTCGAGCAATAACACTTTCGGTTCAACCGCCAGGGCGCGCGCCAGGGCAATACGTTGGCGTTGGCCACCGGAAAGTTGATGGGGATAGCGGTCAGCCAACCAGTCCAGCTGTACCAGTTCCAATAATTCATGCACACGCTTTTTGATAGATTGGTTGTCAGGACGGGTTTCCTTCGGCCGCACCGTCAAACCAAACGCGACATTGTCAAACACTGTCATGTGGCGGAAGAGGGCGTAATGCTGGAATACAAAACCTACGTTGCGCTCACGCACATGGACGTTAGTGGCATCTTCACCGTGAAAATGCACACTGCCTGCATCGGGATTTTCCAGCCCGGCGATAATGCGCAGTAAGGTAGTTTTGCCACAGCCTGATGGGCCGAGCAGGGCAACCAATTCGCCAGTGGGAAAATCCAGCGATACATTGTTCAATGCGGTGAATTGGCCAAAATTTTTATGCAGATTGCGGACCTGGATGCTCATAGAGTTTTCTCAATATTAAGAGTTTCGCGCAAAGTAATTCTATTAGTTTCTGCTACTCCCGCTCCCAAGCTCCGCGTGGGAATGCATAACTCGCAGAAAGTGTTATCTATCTTCGTAAACATCTGACAGTTAACGAAACTCATCGAGATGTTCAGAGTATTCTCGCTCCCAAGCAAAGCTTGGGAGCGAGGCGTTGCTATTGTGCACTTGCTGCACGCACGGCCAGTTCATGTTCGCGGGCAGCTTTCCATTCCAGCAGACTTTTTAATACCAGGGTGAACAGTGCCAACAATGCCAGTAAGGAGGCGACCGCAAAGGCGGCGGCAAATTGATATTCGTTATACAGAATTTCAATATGTAACGGCAGTGTATTGGTTTGCTCGCGAATTTTTCCCGATACCACACTCACCGCACCAAACTCACCCATAGCGCGCGCATTGCACAAAATCATGCCGTACAACAATGCCCACTTAACCGAGGGTAAGGTAACCCGCCAGAACATTTTCCAGCCACTGGCGCCCAGGGTAATCGCCGCTTCTTCCTGTTCCTTTCCCTGCTCTTGCATCAGCGGGATTAATTCCCGTGCGACAAACGGAAAAGTAATAAACACAGTGGCGAGTACGATGCCTGGTACAGCAAACATAATCTGGATATCGTGATCGCCCAACCAGGTACCAAAAAATCCCTGGCGGCCAAACAGCAACATGTAAATCAAACCGGCAATGACCGGTGATACTGCAAAAGGTAAATCAATCAAGGTGATTACAAATTGCTTGCCACGAAAATCAAATTTGGCAATCGCCCATGCTGCCGCCAGACCGAATATCACATTACAGGGGACCGCGATACCTGCCGCGATCAGCGTCAGTTTTATTGCATGTGCGGCCGCTGGTTCAGTAATCGCTGCAAAATAAACCTGCGCCCCTTTTGCAAAAGCTTCGGTAAACACAATCACTAATGGCAGAAATAAAAATAATGCGAGAAAAGTCAGGGCGACGCTGATTAACGTCACTCGCACCCAGGTCGATTCATTGGTCGCTGCATGGGCAGCGCCGGTTTTACGTTTATTTAATGCTGAAATAGCACCGGCCATGATTAACCTCCTGTGCGCTTGTGGCTCCAATGCTGGAGCAAGTTAATAAGCAGTAATAATACAAACGAAAATACCAGCATGACGGTGCCCAGGGCGGCCGCGCCAGCGTAGTCAAATTGTTCAAGTTTGGTCATTATCAACAGTGGAGTGATTTCTGTTTTGTAAGGCATATTGCCGCTGATAAAAACCACCGAACCATACTCGCCAATAGCGCGCGCAAACGACAAGGCAAAACCGGTGAGCAGTGAAGGCAACAGTGCAGGGAGTAATACCCGGCTGAACGTTTGCCAGCGCGATGCCCCCAAACTGGCTGCGGCCTCTTCCACTTCTGCTTCGAGGTCTGCAAGCACAGGTTGCACCGTGCGCACCACAAACGGTAAACCGATAAAGGTCAGTGCAACCGTTACGCCGAGCCAGGTATAGGCAACTTTGATATCGGCCAACCAAAACCATTGGCCTACCCAACCCTTGGTAGTGTAAAGCGCAGTGAGTGCAATACCGGCTACGGCGGTGGGCAATGCAAATGGCAAATCAACCAATGCGTCTATCACGCGTTTGCCAAAAAATTCATAGCGCACTAATACCCATGCGACGATCAAACCAAAAACCAGATTGATACTGGCGGCGGCGAGCGATGCACCAAATGTCAGTTGATAACTGGCGACCGCACGTGGATTGCTGATAACCGCCCATAAATCAGGCCAGCTAAGTTCAAGGGATTTAAGTACCAGGCCTGCCAGTGGAATAAACACAATTAAACTGGCATAGAGGGCAGCGAGGCCGATGGATAAACCAAAACCGGGTAGTACCGATTTTTTTACCCAGGTTTTTTTTGGTTTGGAAAAAGGCGATGCTGTGTTTAACACCGCGGAGGCTATCTCACTCATGAACAACTCTCTTGGCGTACCTGTGGTCAGGAAACTGGATCGTTTAATTCCCTCCCCTGGCCGGGGGAGGGGATTGGTTGCTATTGATAAATCTGGTCAAAAATTCCGCCATCGCCAAAATGGAACGGTTGGGCTTTGGTCCAGCCACCAAAATCGTCGATTGTTACCAACTCCAGTTTTGGAAACGTTTTTGCGTAGGTTTCTGCAACCTGTGGATCGCGTGGGCGATAATAATTTTTTGCTGCGATATTCTGGCCTTCTTTGGTGTAGAGATATTCAAGATAGGCTTTTGCCACTTCCAGGTTGCCATTGGCTTTAGCATTTTCGTCCACCACGGCCACGGAAGGCTCAGCCAAAATGGACAAGCTCGGTACCACGATTTCCACTTCATCTGCACCTAATTCATTGACGGCCAGAAATGCTTCGTTTTCCCAGGTAATCAATACATCGCCAATGCCACGTTGTACAAATGTGGTGGTTGAACCGCGTGCGCCTGTATCCAGGACCGGAACGTTTTTATACAGCTGGCGAACAAAGTCTTTTGCGCCCGCATCGTCTTTACCCAGCTTTTTGGCATAGGCCCAGGCAGCGAGATAATTCCAGCGCGCGCCACCCGATGTTTTTGGATTGGGCGTAATTACTTCAACGCCTTTTTTAACCAGGTCATTCCAGTCTTTGATATTTTTTGGATTACCTTTGCGTACCAGAAAAACAATGGTAGAAGTATAAGGTGCGCTGTTTTGCGGCAGCTTGGTCACCCAGTCTTTAGGCAATAAATTGCCAATGTTAGCGATAGGATCTATATCACCGGCCAGCGCGAGGGTAACGACATCAGCGCGCAAACCATCGATAACGGCGCGCGACTGCGCACCTGACCCACCGTGGGATTGGTCAATGTGAACCTTATCGCCGGTTTTTGCTTGCCAGTGTTTGGCAAAGGCGGCGTTAAATTCGCGATATAATTCGCGCGTTGGATCATAGGATACGTTTAATAAATTAATATCTTTAGCGGCCACATTGGTCGCTACCAAGCTGGCTGCGATTAACGCAGTGGATGTAATAATTCGTGTAAAAAATTTCATGATCGGTTTCTCTCTGAAAAATGTCATTCGTTTTTAAAAACGGAAATCAAGGCCCAATGCAGCGGTGCTATCAGTTGTGGTTGCGGTGCTGATCTTTTCATCACCGTCCGCCTCTACACTGGCGTAATAACCAAACACACGCGTGTTTGCGTTGAAGTTGTAATCCAGACCTACTCCGATACCTTCCAATTCCGCGTCGGCGTAAAGCTCATTGGTTGGTGTAGTAGTTGAACTGGCGTATTGGATTTTGGCGAGCCAGGGGCCGGCAATTTTCCACTGCGCGTTTAGTACATAACCGTCTTGCTCTTTAAATGCATTGCCTGCAGCGCCGTCCCATTCGGAGACCGGGTTTAAACCATTTTGTGCACCGAGTGTTGTACCGTTGGTGCCGACAAAAGTGGAAAATCCACCGAGGCTGTCAACTTCATCGTGGCGTTCTGCGGTTTGGTAAATTGCCCCGAGTTTCACCGGCCCGAGTGATATTTCACCAATTGCACGCAAGGCATCAGTAGTGGCGACATTGTCGTCATAGCCAAGGCCGACATACCATTTCGCTTTACCGTAAGTCACCGATGCGGATTTGCCCGAGGCGAAACCATTATCGTCTTGCTGATTGGAAGCGCTCACCGGAACACCGGTCTCTTCCGCCTGGATTGCAGCCAGGTTCACTTCCAATCCACCCAACCAAATGGGTGAGGTATATTGGATAACGTTATCAGGGCGGTTTTCACCCACGATGAAAGTTCCTATATCCGCCAGTGGTGAATCATTAAAACGGTCGACGTCGGTGCGTAGTACAGTGTTGGTTTGCAGGGTTTTAAGTGGGCTATCATTTTTTCCTGCAAGGATGGAACCCCAATCGCCGCGCAAACCGCCAAAAATATTGCGCTGGCTCAGTTCGCGGCCATTGCTGTTGGTGCCATTGTCTACATCCACACCGTATTCCAGACGGTAAAACACAGTTACGTTTGCTGATGCATCGAAATCGCCCTGGACACCCAGGCGCGAGCCGGTGCTTTCCAATGCAAAAGTATCCAATTCAGTCGTAACATCGGTAGCGCCAATGTTTTGGTAAGTAGTGCCACCGGGCGTGGTGATAGGAAAATCCAGTTTTTCCAAATCATATTGGTTGGCTGTTAAATGGATTTTTCCGTAAAGCGTTGGAAAACCTGCAAGCGCGTTGGTTGAAAGCGCAATGCCGGTTGCGACGGTTAACGCATTACGTTGAAAACTTTTATGTGTAACAAGTGATCGCACAACCGACCAGGGTTTTTGAAATGACATGCTAATCTCCAAAATTTACATATCACTTCCGGCGGTCCGGTCAGTGCATTTTTGTTTGTTTAATTTGTTTGTTTAATGTTTGTTTGTTCAAACCGCTACTTGAAACTTTGCTGGTTACTTGGTGTTTACACTTTTTTCCCAGCGCTTTTTTTCACGGCGTTCAATTTGCACTACCTGGCCATTGTGAATTTGAATTTCCAATGAACCGAATTGAATCAGTGCCAATTGTTGCTTGATCTCTTCCAGCACATTTTCTGGAATAGCTGGCTGGCCAGTGTGGTAAGTTTCCATAACGACATCTCGATTGCTGGGTATTCCCAGGTTTATCCCCGGGCGATGTTGGCTATCATATTCAGGCGCCAATAAAACTAAAAATACTGATTATTTATTAGCTTATAACATTGGTGTGATGGCTATAGCCGTCGAGATGCCGATCGAGCATCCGGTTAGAAACGGAAATCCAGGCCAACAGTAAGCAGGCTATCAGTGGTGGCTTTGGTGCTGATCGCCGCATCACCCCGGGTTTCCACTTCGGCGTAGTAACTAAACAAACGGGTTGCGTCGTTCAGGGCGTAATCCAGGCCAACAGCCAAGGCTTCCAGCTCGGCATCACCGTAGGTCTCATTGCTTGGCGTAGAAGTGGTATCGGCGTACTGGAGTTTGGCAGACCAGGGACCGGCGATTTTCCATACCCCGTTCAATACGTAACCATCCTGTTCTTTGTAGGCGGTACCTGCTGCTCCATCCCATTCAGAAAAAGGATTCAGGCCATTTTGTGCACCGGTTGTGGTGGGCGTTGCGTTGACGAATGTACCGAAGCCGCCGAGGGTATCGTAATCTTCATGACGCTCTGCAGTTTGGTAGATGGCGCCCAGCTTGACCGGTCCGAGTGTGACTTCACCTATCGCGCGCAGCACATCGCTGTTAACGACATTACTTTCGTAGGCGGCGCCAACGAACCAGCCAGTCTTGCCGTAGCCGATGGAAACGGATTGGCCAGAGGCAAAGTCATTATCATTTTGTTGGTTGGTAGGGCTTTGTTCTACACCGGTTTCTTCGCCCTGGATGGCAGCGAGGTTAATTTCCAATCCCCCCAGCAAAATTGGCGAGGTGTATTGGATGACGTTATCCACGCGGTTTTCACCGACCAGATAAGTTCCAATATCGGCCAAGGGAGCTTCATTGAAACGGTCGATGTCGGTACGTTGTACCGCGGGGACAAAATTATCTTTTACGATGGTACTGTTGCGGCCCGCGAGGGAGCGTAGTGGTGTATCGTTTTTGCCCGCGAGCAACGCGCCCCAATCGCCGCGCAAACCACCGAAGATATTGCGCTGGACCAATTCCCTGCCGTTGCTGTTGGTGCCGTTATCTGCATCCACACCATATTCAATACGGTAGAACACGTTGACTCCGGCAGCTGCATCAAAATCGCCTTGTACGCCCAGGCGTGAGCCAATGCTTTCGACGGTGAAACTGTCCAGCTCCGTGGTGACATCGGTTGCGCCGTTGTGTTGGTAGGTAGCGGCACCCGGTGCGGTAAGCGGGAAGTCCAGTTTTTCAAAATCATATTGGCCTGCGGTCAACTGCAGTTTGCCGTAAAGGGTAGGGAAACCGGCAAAGGCATTGGCGGAAAGCACCAGGCCAACGGCTGCACCCAACGCAGTACGGGTAAAGGAATTATTGAGTTGATGTGAGCCAGTAACTGACCACTTGCGTACTAATGACATGCTAATCTCCAAAAAAAGGCATATCACTTCCGGTGGTCCGGTCAGTGTTTATTCAGGTTTTTAATAATGACTGCTGTGTTGAAAACGACGGGGTTATTTCGCGTTGACGCTTTTATCCCAACGTTTTTTTTCTCTACTTTCCAATTGCACTACCTGGCCATTGTGAATTTGTATTTCCACTGAGCCGTAACGGATGTGTACCAGCTGCCGTTTAATTTCAGCCAATACATCGTCAAGGGTGCTATTGATTTCTGAACGATGAGTTCCCATACAAGCCTCGCAGGAATTAGTGGGCAGGTTATCCAAGGGATTTTATTCAAATGTGTTTCAAGCTCCCTTTTCAAATTATTTTTAAACTCCATGTATTAAAATCCTTTTTTAAACATACTTTTTTAAATACAAGTGCCCTGAAGTCAGCGCAATCATAGGGACGATTTTTTAAAACGAAAAATACTAAATTTTTATTAGCTTATAACGGGCTTTCCGGCTTTTATCAAAAAGCCTATTTCGCAACAGCTCGTTGTTTGCAATCAAACAAAATACGCCCTTTGTCTGCTTAAAAAACAACACCCGCGCGTGGAGAGTGTTGTTTTTGGTTGCTTTTTATACTGTCTGCGCGATCAGGGTGTAGCGTAAATTTTGTCGAAAATACCACCGTCACCAAAATGTTCCGGCTGTGCTTTGCTCCAACCACCAAAATCACTGATGGTGGCAAATTCAATACCGGGGAAGTTTTTTGCAAAGGCGCTGGCAACTTGCGGGTCGCGTGGGCGATAGAAATTCCTTGCTGCTATTTCCTGGCCTTCTTTGGTGTAGAGGAAATTCAAATACGCATCTGCAACACTGGTGGTGCCTTTGGCGGCGGCGTTTTTGCTAACAACCGCGACCGGTGGCTCAGCGAGGATTGAATAGGAAGGATAAACAATTTCAATATCACCGGTGCCTGCTTCCTGTATGGCCAAATGTGCTTCATTTTCCCAGGTTAACAATACATCACCAATGCCGCGTTGGACGAAGGTAGTGGTCGAGCCCCTTGCACCGGAATCCAGTACGGGAACATTTTTATAAATTTTCTTTACAAATTCCTGGGCTGCTGCGTCGGTACCGTCATGTTTTTTGGCATAGGCCCAGGCGGCCAGGTAATTCCAGCGCGCACCACCAGACGTTTTGGGATTAGGGGTAATAACTTCAATGCCTGATTTAGTCAGGTCATTCCAATCTTTAATGGCCTTGGGGTTTCCTTTACGTACCAGGAACACGATAGTTGATGTGTAAGGTGCGCTATTGTTCGGTAATAGTGAAGCCCAATTATCAGCGAGCAGTTTGCCGTTCTTTGCCAGTGGATCTATATCACCGGCAAGCGCCAGGGTCACCACATCCGCTTTTAATCCATCCAATACCGCGCGTGCCTGGCTGCCTGAACCGCCGTGTGATTGTTCTACTTTTACATCATCACCGGTCTTGGCTTTCCAGTGTTTGGCAAAAGCAGTATTGAATTCACGGTAGAGCTCCCGCGTCGGATCGTAGGATACATTTAACAAGGTCACTTCCTTTGCCCAACTGGCAGAAGTGATCAATATCGTTGCTGCGGTTGTGAGCAAGAGTGCAGCGCGTTTAGTTAACAATTTCATAGCGTTTCCTTTGGTATAAGGTGGATCTACAGATTAATGTTCCGGGGTTGTACTTTCCCTGTGTTCCACTTTTGTTGTGGATCAATTCCTGTGTAACACCGCTAAAGCCAGATCTGTGCCAGCAAGCAAATAAAAAAATAATCTGCTTGTTTCAAAACACTTCGTTTTAACCGCCTAACCAATTTGCATAAGTAAGCCCCCGTAAGTGCGCACCTTGATTTAATTGATGTATCGCCGGATTTTTTAGTCAAATTCATCGGTTCGATAAAATTATTGTCTGGTCAGCTGAAGTGGACAGACGCTTCTGCTGTTGAAAAATAAACTGCAAAATAAAATTTTTCTGTTGGATTAAAAACATAAATAAACAGATTAATGTTTAAAAAAAACCAGTTTCTGTCCCTGCAAGCATTTTGGTACCTGTGCTTTTTAATACATTAACTAACCAGTGATTGCGCTATTGCTGCGTGTTTTGAAGCAGTTTTTGGCACGAAAAAATAATTTGGAAAAATATGGCATAGCCGTTGCTAAAACCCCTCCGTCAGCAATTCACACATAGATAGTTTTTGGAGAGAGTTAATGAAAGCTTTGCGTTCAGCGCATCTGCATTCGTCAGTGCAGCCGTCATCGTCATCAATCGCGCGTTCTTTTCAACGCAAATTGCTTGGTATTGCAGTAGGTTTGGTGGTCGGGTCTACCGTCATTAGACCGGAAATTGTTATTGCCCAGGAGCAACATAAACCTGTGTTTGCTTTAGAAACTGTTGTTGTCACTGCGCGTAACCGCGAAGAAATTGCACAAAAAGTGCCGTTGCCGGTGTCGGTTGTGGGCGGTAAGGCATTGGACCGCGATAATATTGTGTCGGTAAATGATTTGGTTAAAAAAGTACCCAACCTCGGGGTGTTTGGGAGCAACCCGCGGCAGACCAGTATTTCGTTGCGCGGGATTGGTAAAAATGCGGCTAACGATACGATGGAGCCGAGCGTGGGTGTTATTGTTGACGGCGTAGTGAGTTCTTATGTCGGTCAATCCTGGAATGATTTTATTGACCTGGATCGTATTGAAGTGATTCGCGGCCCACAGGGCACCCTGTTGGGTAAGAACACCACTCTGGGGGTGGTGAATATTGTGACCAAGGCGCCGAGTTTTAAAACCGGTTATACCTATGAAGTCCGCTACGGTGATTACAATGAATTAGGCGGAAAAGTATCTGCTACCGGTGCAATTATTGATGATCTGTTGGCCTATCGCGGCTCGATTTTCTTTAACAAAAAAGACGGCGTATTGGATAACGTTTGGCAATCTGGTCCGGAAACCTGGAACGAAACCAATCGCGTGGGCGGGCGTTTGCAATTTTTATTGACTCCCGATGAAACCTTGTCTGCACGCATTATTGTTGACAGCATCCAGTCGGTGGAAAACGGCAATAAATCACTATTGGTTAGTAATGGTCCTGAATATTTTAACGATGGTGTAGTACGGGATCCAACGTTCCAAAGCCGCCTGGAGCGCGACTATTTTAATAATCCCGACGGCACTCACTATGAGCCGGTGTACGGCAACAATGAAATCGAAGATTCACAAGCCCGCCCGCAGCGCACCGAGCAGGGCGGTGTTTCGGTTGAACTGAAAAAATTATTAAATGATGAATATACCCTCACGTCGATCACTGCTTATCGAGAGCAACATTTCGATATCAAGAATGGTGGCGTTACCCGGTTTGATATCGGCAATGGCGGGCAGCAATTATGGAATGACCAGACCTCGCAGGAATTTCGCCTGAATTATAAAGGCGAAAAAAATTACGATTACCAGATTGGTTTGTATTATCTGGATGCGAGTGTCTACAGCGATGACCCCACCTATTACGGTGCAGATGCAAGCGCCTTTAATGCCAGCAATGGCCAGTGGAGTGCATTAAACGCCCCTCAATATCGCGGCCTGTTAACGGATGCCCAACGCGGGGTATATCGCTCGTATGTGTTGGAGCCCAAGACAGAAAGTTATGCCGCATTTGGCCAGGTGAACTGGCACTTTACCGAAAAAACAACCCTGACTCTGGGGCTGCGCGATACGCAGGAAGAAAAAACCGGTCGCAATCGCCGTGAGTTGGATCGTCCGGGTGTAGGTATTACCAATGCGACAGGCACCGACAATTCCAAAGCAACCAATTACGGTTTGGATTTGACCAATGCTGCCGATTTGGCCGCATGGAATGCCGCTAAAGCGTTATACCGCAGTGCGATTGGCACCGGTAGTGCCGGCGATAAAGGTATTTATGATTGGGTCGATGGCGATTCAATCAGTGATAATTCCGTTGCCTGGTTACTGAGCCCGAGCTATCAATTAACTAACGATGTATTACTTTATGGCTCACTCTCCTCCGGAGAAAAATCCGGGGCGGTGGAATTCAATACCGACTCGTCGAGTCCCGATTATGGCCAGCCACAAAATGTCGCACCGGAAAAAGCAGAGAATGCTGAATTGGGGTTCAAGAGTTTATTAATCGACCGGCGATTATTGTTAAACGCAAACCTCTACTACACGCAGCTCACGGATTACCAAAGCAATCTCACTGAACCCGACGCAACCCAACCCACCGGGTTCCGCACTTATCTGGGCAATATTCCCGGTGTTACTGCAAAAGGCATTGAATTTGAAACGGCATTTGCGGTAACACCGAATTTGAGTGTGAATTTGGCTGGAGCATATAACCGCGCAACCTACGATCAATTTTTTACCACCTTGCCTGATATTTCCACCACGCAATTGGCTGACTATTCCGGCAAACAATTGCACGGTGCTCCCAAAACCACGCTGACCTATGGTTTTGATTGGCACCAGGCGTTTGGCGATGGTTATGGATGGAATCTTTTCCTTAATAACGCTTATCGCTCGGATGCTTATCTGATTCCAAGCCAATCAGAATATTCATTGCAGGAAGCTTACAATGTGACCGATGCGGGTATCGGGATTGATAAAGGCAATGGTAAATACAAATTAACGCTCATCATCAAGAATCTGTTTGATGAGCATTACAAAACCGGCGCTGGCACCTATAGCAGTACTACTGCAGTGACTGAGCAACCTGCGTATGGTCGTGCATTCAGCCTGGCATTCCGCGCTGACCTGTAAGCAAGATGCCGTTAAATCCCCGCAATCTTCAGGGGCTTTATTGGTTGCTGGCTGTTATTGATTTAAGAAAGGTAAAATGATTTATAACAGTGAAACTTTAGCGTTATGTTATAGGTCGGAATTGATCGTGCAACTCACTTGGCGGCGATGGGGTGACCTGTCGCTGCTTTCATTTTTTCACGGTATTCGCTTGTGGTGATGGATGACTGAATCATTGTACAAACAAAAAAATTATTTACGTGCCGCCAGGATAATTGCGAGCGCAATACTGTCATGTTGGGTGGCTATTTCTGCACAAGCTGTTTCTGCACAGGCTGTTTCTGACCGTGCCGCGACGCCACAGGTGCAAGCGCAATTAGTGGCTTCCGTACAAGCAGTGCAGCCAGGCACTGAAATTTATTTGGGCGTTAACCAAAAAATAATTCCTCACTGGCATACTTACTGGAGTAACCCGGGTGATTCAGGCAACGCGACCACCATTGAATGGACACTACCGGAAGGTGCAAGTGCAAGCGATATTATCTGGCCCGCTCCAGGTCGTTTTTCCATGGGTCCCATTACCAATTACGCCTATGAAAATGACGTTACCCTGCTCACTAAAATAAAAATTCCCGTCGATGCAAATCCCGGTGAACAATTTACTGCCCGGGCATTGGTTGATTGGTTGGTTTGCGAAGAAGAATGTATCCCCCAGCAAGTTGAACTTGCGTTAAGTTTACCGATTGTTACGGCCAGTGAAGCGGTGGGGGCGGGCGATCCGCGCATTAATGAAGCGCTTGCACGTTTACCTGTTGCCAGCCCATGGGAAATCCGCGCGGCGCAAAGTGCGATTGATCCCGAAACCGCACAGGGCGAATTAACATTGCATGTCGCCTTGTCGGAAGCCCAGCTTGCGCAAGTAAAAGACATTTGGTTTTATCCCTATGATTGGGGGCGCATCCAACAGAGCGACGAGCAAGTGCGCAAACCTGTCAAGGGCGGCATTGAGTTAACCATTAAAACCGGTGAGGCGCCACTTAAAACAGGCGATGCATTGACCGGTGTATTGGTGATCACCGAGCAATCGGACAATGCGGCCAGCCAAAAAATCGCGCGTGGTTTTGAAGTGAGCACTGTTGTCCAAAATAAAGCCGGTAACGCCGCAAATACTGCGCCCGGTTTTTTTACTGCATTATTTCTGGCACTGGTCGGAGGGATTATTTTAAACCTCATGCCTTGCGTATTTCCGGTGTTGTCCATTAAAGCCTTATCACTGGTCAGTCACGCTAACCAAAGTGCGGCACAGATTCGTCTGCAAGGTGTGGTTTATACCATGGGGGTATTGGCGAGCTTTGCCGTGCTCGCGCTGCTATTGATTTTGTTAAAAGCGGGCGGGGCGCAAATCGGTTGGGGCTTCCAGTTTCAATCACCCTTATTTGTATTGGCCGTCGCCTATTTAATGTTTGCTGTAGGTTTAAGTTTATCCGGTGTGTTTTTTATTGGCGGTTCCGTCGCAGGGGTTGGCTCGTCGCTCACCGAAAAGCCCGGCTATACCGGCAGTTTTTTCACCGGTGTGCTCGCCACTATTGTCGCCACACCTTGTACTGCGCCTTTTATGGCGGCAGCACTGGGTTATGCACTCGCACAACCAGCCGCAAAATTATTGGCAATATTTTTAAGCCTGGGATTAGGTTTGGCGCTGCCATATTTATTGCTTACCTGCTGGCCGCGCTTGCAACGTTGGCTACCGCGTCCCGGTTTGTGGATGGAACGTGCCAAACAATTACTCGCGTTTCCAATGTATGCCGCGGCTATTTGGCTAGTG
>JAJQJO010000030.1 GCA_021323495.1 Cellvibrio sp.
GATCAAAATCCAACAAATCCATTTTATTAACAGCAACAATAATATGCTTAATGCCTAGTAAAGAAGCAATATAACTATGACGACGGGTTTGGGTCACTACACCGTAGCGTGCGTCAATCAAGATAATAGCAAGATCACAGGTGGACGCACCGGTTGCCATATTGCGCGTGTACTGCTCATGGCCGGGTGTATCCGCAATAATAAATTTGCGTTTTGCTGTAGAAAAATAGCGATAAGCCACATCGATAGTAATACCCTGCTCACGCTCGGCCTGCAGACCATCGACCAAAAGGGCCAAATCAATTTTTTCACCCGTTGTGCCGTGCTTGACGCTGTCGGAACGTATTGCATCCAATTGATCTTCATAAATCATTTTGGAATCATGCAACAAACGGCCAATCAGCGTGCTCTTTCCATCATCTACACTACCGCAAGTTAAAAACCGCAGTAGCTCTTTTTGTTCATGTTGGGCGAGATATGCATTGATATCCTGCGCAATTAATTCGGACTGATGACTCATAAGGGTCTCTTTGCAATCAGTAAGGTGTAAAAGCATTTATCTCAGGAAAAATTAGAAATAGCCTTCTTGCTTTTTCTTCTCCATCGAGCCGGAACTGTCATGGTCAATCACCCTGCCCTGACGCTCTGAAGTGGTAGTCAACAACATTTCCTGAATAATTTCCGGTAATGTGGTTGCTTCCGATTCGACCGCACCTGTTAACGGATAACAGCCGAGGGTGCGGAAGCGCACCATTTTTTCCTGGATTTTATCGTCGGGTCCAATAGGCATGCGGTCATCATCGACCATAATCAGGGTGCCATCACGCTCAACCACCGGACGTTTTGCAGCAAAATAAAGCGGAACAATCGGGATGTTTTCCAAATGGATATATTGCCAAATATCCAACTCAGTCCAGTTTGATAAAGGGAACACGCGGATACTTTCACCCTTATCTACACGACCATTGTAAATATTCCATAACTCCGGGCGTTGGTTTTTAGGATCCCAGCGATGATTTTTATCGCGGAAAGAATAGACCCGCTCTTTCGCGCGCGATTTTTCTTCGTCGCGACGGGCACCGCCAAATGCGGCATCAAAACCGTATTTATTCAGTGCTTGTTTCAATCCCTGGGTTTTCATAATGTCGGTGTGTTTGGCACTGCCGTGAACAAACGGGCTAATGCCCATATCCACACCTTCCTGGTTGATATGCACAATTAAATCCCAGCCCAGCTCTTTGATACGCTGATCGCGAAACTCAATCATTTCACGGAATTTCCAGGTTGTATCGACATGCATCATGGGAAATGGTGGCTTACCGGGAAAAAAGGCTTTCATAGTGAGGTGCATCATCACAGCAGAATCCTTGCCTACAGAGTAGAGCATGACCGGCTTATCAAATTCAGCCGCTACCTCGCGGATGATATGAATACTTTCAGCTTCTAGCTGCTTGAGATGAGTCAAGTTGTAGTTTGACATTCAATGGTTACCAGATTGTGTACGGCATTAGTGATTAAATTCGAGTGTTGGAAAAACAGCAGCGATTATATAGAACCAAAGCGCAAGGTTTAATGATTAAATGTTTCTAAGTTTATTCCAGTAAGTTTGGACGCTTACAATCAATCTTCTTTGGGCACTGCATGGCGCCTGGCTAGCATAAGCGTGAACTCATCACGCGTTTCCTTGGCGCGGCTAAATACTTTGAGTAAATAGTCACTGTCCTCGTGCTCGATACTGCTACGCAAGCGCGAGAGATTGTCGATAAATAAATCCATGGATTGCAAAATCGCCGCTTTATTAGCCCGCATGATATCGTGCCACATCACCGGATCACTGGATGCGATGCGGGTAAAGTCGCGAAACCCTCCTGCCGCGTACCGGAAAATGTTGGGGTTCTTGATATCCTGGGCCAGGGTATCTACCAGCGAGTAAGCTATCACGTGGGGTAAATGGCTGGTTGCACCAAGCACTTCATCATGCTCCACCACTGACATGCTCAGTACTTCTGCACCGACGGCTTGCCACATACGGACAACCAGATCCAAATGTTGCGCCGAGGTATTTTCCTGGGGGGTAAGAATGACACGATGGTTTTCATACAGATTCGGATTGGCCGCGGTAACGCCACTTTTTTCTGAACCAGCGATGGGATGCCCGAGCACAAATTGTGGTGGCACCGCACCAAAAACGGCTTCCGCAGCACGTTGCACACTACCTTTTACGCTGGCACCATCGGTGATAGTGACAGTATCAGGGACACAACTTTTAATTTCTTCCAGCACTGCATTAACCGAAAGTGTCGGTACTGCAATAAAAATAACATCCCCCGCCCCTAATTCACCCGCAACTTCCTGCAGGGAAGTATAAGCGCGATCGACCACCGCGTGAGTAACTGCCTCCGCGCAAGTATCAGGTTTCCGCGCAACGCCAATCACTTCAGCGCAAGCGCCGCGCTGTTTCAAACCGGTAGCAAGACTGCCACCAATTAAACCTATACCAACAACAACAAATTTATTGATCAGGGGTTGGGACATAGGGAATCAGAGCACCGCTTTGGGATAAGAACCGAGCAATTTTAAATCGGCGCAACGGTTGGCAACTTCTTTCATCACATCGCTGATTAATGGTTCATCGACATGCCCGGAAAAATCGATAAAAAATACGTAAGTCCACGCACCCGTGCGCGATGGACGGGTTTCCACCCGGGTTAAATCTATATTATGGCGATGAAAGGGTTCCAATAATTTATGCAGTGCGCCCGGTTCATTGCGCATCGCTACCACGATAGATGTTTTGTCAACGCCACTTTGCGGAACTGCTTGTTTGCCGATAATCAAAAAGCGCGTGGAGTTGTCCGGTTGATCCTCAATTTTTTCCGCGATCATTTTCAAACCGTACAGCTCTGCCGCCATTGAACCAGCAATAGCGGCAGCATTCCATTCGCCTTTCAGGCGTTTAGCTGCTTCAGCATTACTGCTAACCGCTATGCGTTCTGCATTCGGATAATGCGCATCCAACCATTTGCGGCATTGCGCCAGGGATTGGGAGTGGGAATAAATTCGCGAAATACTATTAGTATTGGTGACGTCCGAGACCATCAAATTATGATGGATGCGCAATTCAACTTCGCCACAAATTTTCAGATTGGAACCCATAAAATTATCAAGCGTATGGTTCACTACACCTTCAGTAGAGTTTTCTACCGGAACCACACCGTAATTCACCGCGCCGGCTTCTACTTCGCGAAACACTTCATCGATAGCGGAAAAAGGCAGCACTACCGCCGAGTGGCCAAAATGTTTTAGCGAGGCCTGTTGGGTAAATGTACCTTCGGGGCCAAGGTAAGCTACTTTAATTGGATTTTCGAGCGCCAGGCAAGCCGACATGATTTCACGGAACAAGCGCGCCATTTCTTCATTACTGAGTGGACCACTGTTGCGCTCCATCGCCTTGCGCAGCACTTGGGCTTCGCGTTCCGGGCGATAAAACAGTATTTTGGCATCCTCAGGCAGATTTGCTTTTTTCACATCCGCAACTTCTTGCGCGCATTCGGCGCGCGCCGAAATCAAGCGACCGATCTGCTCATCGATCGCATCAATTTTGTTGCGCAATGCGAGTAGTTTTTCTGCTTCAGTCTGGGCGTTGCTCATTTACTTACTCATCGGTTGCTTCGTCAGCGGCGTCATCGACAATATCGTCTGCCGCATCATCTGCGGTTGCACTATCGTCGAGCACTTCTTCACCTTCGGCAGCTTCGGCCCGCGCCAATTCGCGCTTGGCATTTTCATCAACATTTTCTTCGATGCGCTCCAGGCCCTGCATGCGCTCGCCTTCTTTCAATTTAATCAGGCGCACACCTTGTGTATTCCGGCTCAGTACAGACACTTCATCAACACGGGTGCGAACCATTGTGCCCTGGTCGGAAATCAACATGATTTCTTCACCGTCAAATACTTGTACTGCACCCACCAGTTGGCCATTACGCTCGGTCGTTTGCATACCAATAACACCTTGCGAACCGCGCCCTTTAGCCGGGAATTCGCCAACCTCAGTGCGCTTGCCGTAACCATTTTCGCTAACGGTAAGCACTTGGCCGTTTTCCATCGGAATGACCATACCGACCACGCGCTGACCTTCAGCCAAACGAATACCGCGTACGCCACGCGAAGTACGCCCCATAGCACGAACTTGTGATTCGCGGAAGCGTGCCGCCTTGCCCGAACTTGAGAACAGGATTACATCACATGAACCATTGGTGATGGCGGTACCCACCAATGTATCGCCTTCATCCAATTCAATCGCACGCAAACCAACGCTACGTTGACGCGAGAATTGAGTAAGGGCTGTTTTCTTCACTGTGCCATTTGCAGTGGTCATGAAGATAAATTTATCGTCGTCGTACGATTTCACCGGCAAAATCGATGTAATGCGTTCCCCTTCTTCCAATGGCAACAAGTTTACTACCGGGCGACCGCGTGATTGTCTACCGGCGACAGGAATCATATAAACCTTTAACCAATACACCTTACCGGCATTGGTGAACAATAAAATCGTATCGTGAGTACTGGCGATCAAAAGATGCTGAACATAATCTTCATCTTTTACTGCGGTTGCAGATTTACCCATGCCGCCACGACGCTGCGCCTGGTAATCATCAAGCGGTTGGCTCTTCGCATAACCGCCATGAGAAATTGTCACTACACGATCTTCAACGTTGATCAAATCTTCCGTGGTTAAATCAAGAGTTGAAGCAACAATTTCAGTACGACGTTTATCGCCGTAGTCATTAATAACTTGCGTTAATTCTTCACGGATAACTTCCATCAAACGCAAGGCATTGCCAAGAATTTCGAGGAACTCGGCAATTTGAATCAATTTTTCGTCGTATTCAGCGAGCAGCTTGTCGTGCTCCATCCCGGTCAAGCGATGCAAACGCAGTTCAAGAATGGCTTGAGCTTGTGCTGCCGACAAGTAGTAATGCCCATCACGCATACCAAACTCGGGACCCAAATCTTCGGGGCGACATGCATCTTCACCAGCGCGCTCAAGGTAAGGAGCCATTTCAGCAGCATTCCAACCACGCCCCATCAAACCGTCTTTTGCTTCAGCAGGAGATGCAGAGTTTTTAATAAGCGCAATGACTTCATCAATATTGGAAATGGCAACCGCCAAACCTTCCAGGATATGGCCGCGTTCACGCGCTTTGCGCAGTAAATAAACGGTACGACGCGTGACTACTTCGCGACGATGTTTAACAAATGCCTCAAGTAACTGCTTGAGGTTGAGAATTTTCGGTTGACCATCGTCCAGAGCAACAATGTTTACGCCGAAGGTAGTTTGCAGCTGGGTTTGCGAATACAGATTGTTGAGCAATACGTCTGCTGCTTCGCTCTTTTTCACTTCAATAACGATGCGCATACCGTCTTTATCAGACTCATCACGCAGCTCGCTGATGCCTTCAATTTTCTTTTCTTTTACCAGCTCGGCGATGCGCTCAATCAAGCGCGCCTTGTTCAGTTGGTACGGAATTTCGTGGATCAGGATAGTTTCGCGGCCGGTTTTTTCATCGCGTTCGATTTCCGCTTTGGCACGCACGATAATACTGCCACGGCCGGTGCGATACGCCTGCACAATGCCCGCGCGGCCATTGATGATAGCGCCAGTGGGGAAATCCGGTCCCGGAATAAATTCCATCAGTTCGTCGATGGTGATATCCGGGTTATTAATCAGTTCAAGGCACCCCTGCACTACTTCTTTCAGGTTATGCGGTGGGATGTTAGTCGCCATACCTACGGCGATACCAGAAGATCCATTGACCAACAAGTTGGGTATACGGGTCGGCATTACAGCAGGAATTTGTTCGGTGCCGTCGTAGTTAGGCACAAAATCGACGGTTTCTTTATCCAGATCGGCCAGCAAATCGTGGGCGATTTTTGCCATGCGGATTTCGGTATAACGCATTGCCGCCGCACGGTCACCATCGACCGACCCGAAGTTGCCCTGGCCGTCCACCAACATATAACGCAAGGAGAAAGGCTGGGCCATCCGCACAATCGTGTCGTATACCGCGGTATCGCCATGCGGGTGGTATTTACCGATTACGTCACCCACCACACGGGCAGATTTTTTGTAAGGCTTATTCCAATCGTTGTTGAGTTCGCTCATCGCAAACAGCACGCGACGATGTACGGGCTTCAAACCATCGCGCACATCGGGCAAGGCGCGGCCTACAATTACACTCATGGCGTAATCAAGGTAGGACTGTTTGAGTTCGTCTTCGATACTTACCGGTGATATTTCTTTGGCGAATTCGACCATGGGAATACAGCTTTCCTTTCTTATCAAGCTATGGGCTTTATTAAAGCTTTGGTTATGGACTGCGATTACAAGCGATTAGACAGATAGCGTCTGATGTGCGCACCATTCAAATACAGGTAAAAACCGCTACCCTACTACTTGCCGTGCAACAGGCTGGCTAAAAATGCATCTAACGCTTTATTCAGGGGCGCGATGGTAGCATAAAAACTTTTGGATAGGCAGTTTGCCACTCTGTATCACTATGAAAATACGGATGAATTTCGCTATACAAGGAAAACACCAGCGCGCCGGGCAAGCCTGCAAATCTGCCATGGCCGCGCGGTAGCTTTGCAGTATACTGGGCGCCCCTTTTTGCGACCCAAGTTCCCGGTTTCACTATGTTGACACCCGCTCCTGACCAACTTTTGATCGACCTGATTGTAAAAGCCCGCTGGATCATTCCAGTAGTACCCGAAAATCGGGTATTGGAAAACTGTGCACTGGCAATCGACAAGGGGCGAATTATCGCCTTGCTACCCAGCGACGAAGCCGACCGCCGTTTTATCGCCAGCGAGATAATCAGCCTCGGCAGCCATGTATTAATTCCAGGGCTGGTGAATGCCCATGGTCATGCGGCGATGAGTTTGTTGCGCGGCTATGCAGACGATCAACCGCTGCACACCTGGCTTAACGATCATATCTGGCCAACCGAGAGCCGCTGGGTAGGTGAGGAATTTGTGCGCGACGGAACCCAGCTAGCCATGGCGGAGATGATCAAAACCGGCACTACCTGTTTCGCCGATATGTATTTTTTCCCCGAACAAGCGGCACAGGTTTGCCTGGATGCAAAAATGCGTAGCCAAATCAGTTTTCCGATTTTCGATTTCGCCACGTCCTGGGGGTTGGGCGCAGATGATTACTTCAATAAGGGCCTCACCCTGCATGACAGCCTGCGTGCTAACGATCTGGTAAGCATCGCATTTGGCCCCCACGCACCCTATACCGTCTCGGATGAGCCGCTGCATAAAATCGCCGTGCTCGCGCAGGAAATGGATATGCCGGTGCAGATCCACCTGCACGAAACTGCTTACGAGGTGGAAGAGTCGCTCAAGCTTTACAGCAAGCGGCCCAGCCAGCGCCTGATGGAACTGGGTCTGTTATCGCCCCTGACCCAATGCGTCCATATGACCCAAATTATTGCTGAGGATATTGTACTGCTACAGCAAACCGGCGCGCATGTTGTGCACTGTCCTGAATCCAACTTGAAGTTGGCGAGTGGCTTTTGCCCGGTCGATAAATTAATGAAGGCCGGGATCAATGTGGCACTCGGCACCGACGGTGCAGCGAGCAATAATGACCTGGATTTATTTAGCGAATTAAAAACCGCCGCCCTGTTAGCAAAAGCCGTTGCCGGTGATGCCGCCGCACTGGATGCGCACACTGCGCTGCGCATGGCTACGCTTAATGGTGCCAAAGCGTTAGGCATGGACGAAAAAATCGGCAGCCTTGAAGCTGGAAAATTTGCCGATGTGACTGCGATCGATTTAAGTGGACTGGGAACACAACCGTTATATAACCCTGCGTCGCAATTGGTTTATACCCATTCGGGGCAAGGCGTAACCCATGTCTGGATACAAGGCAAAGCAGTATTATTGAATCGCCAATTACAGACACTTGATGAACGCGAAATTTTAGGTAAAGCCAATTGGTGGCGAAAACAAATCGCCACTCACTAAATTTACGAGATGGAAAAAATCATGGCCAATGTCGACACCGCCGAAATTGCAAAATTTGAAGCTCTCGCCAGCCGCTGGTGGGACAAAAATAGCGAATTCAAACCACTGCATGATATCAACCCGCTACGCGCCAATTTTATTGATGAGCGATCACCTGTTGCACAGAAAAAAATCATCGATGTAGGTTGCGGCGGCGGTATTCTTGCCGAATCGCTCGCGCAGCGCGGCGCTATTGTTACCGGTATCGATATGGGTGAAGCCCCGCTTTCGGTCGCGCGCTTGCACGCCCTGGAAAGCGGCGTTGAATTGACTTATGAACAAATCACTGCAGAAGATAAAGCACTACAAATGCCCGGCGCATTTGATGTAGTCACCTGCATGGAAATGCTGGAACATGTCCCCGATCCATCATCCGTCGTTCGCGCATGTTCACACCTGGTGAAGGATGGTGGCGATGTATATTTCTCAACCATTAACCGCAGCCCGAAAGCCTATGCGTTTGCAATTCTGGGAGCAGAATATATTTTAAAATTGCTACCCAAAGGCACACACGATTACGGCAAATTTATTCGCCCATCCGAGTTGGCTCAATGGTTGCGTGCCGCGGGACTGGAATTACAAACCATTACCGGTATGACTTACAACCCGCTCACCAGGCACTACAAGCTCAACCCTGATGATGTCAGTGTGAATTATCTGCTGCATGCAAAAAAGGTCAGTGAATAATGGCCAAACCTATTCGTGCGGTGATGTTTGATCTGGACGGGACCTTATTGGATACCGCCCCCGATTTTATTGTCGTCGTCAATCAATTGCTCATTGAACAACAGCGCCCGGCGCTCGCGGCGGAGATCATTCGCGCCGGCGTATCCAATGGCTCCAGGGCGCTGATTAAACTCGCCTTTGCTATTGAGGAAAGCGATGAACAATTTGAACCCTTGCGCCAGCGCTTATTGGAATTGTACCTGGCACATATCGCAGTCTTTACCACTCCCTTTCCAGGCATTAGCGAATTGCTTGATAAACTTGCCGACCACAATATCGCCTGGGGCATAGCCACTAACAAACCGGCAACTTACACCCTGCCACTGATGGCCGCATTGAGCATACAACCCGCCCCACTCAGTGTTATTTGTCCCGACCATGTAGCACGCAGCAAACCTGATCCTGAATCGTTATTGCTCGCAAGTAAACAATTGGGCTGTGCTCCTGATGAAATCATTTATATCGGCGACCATAAGCGCGATATCGACTGCGGCAAAGGCGCTGGCAGTATTACTATTGCAGCAGCTTATGGCTATGTGGATGAAGGCGATGATCCGGCCAGCTGGAATGCAGATTATTGCGTAAACCACGCGAATGAAATTTGGCCGATTATTGAAAAATATTTGTAAAACCTCTCGGGCTACCGCCCCGCTTGCTCAATGAAGGCACCGCTATGAAAATCCCAAGTGATTACCACATCAAACCTGATGCGCTGAATGGAAAAATAATTCTCATTACCGGTGCAGGTGCCGGCATCGGCAGCACTGCCGCCAAAACATTTGCCGCTTGCGGTGCAACGGTCATTCTTTGTGGTCGCACCATGGCCAAGCTGGAACAGGTTTACGACGAAATTGAAGCTGCTGGCCATCCACAACCAGCTATTTATCCAATCAATTTTGAAAGCGCCGTTGAAAAAGATTACGACGATATGTGCAACGCACTTGAAGATACCTTCGGGCGACTGGATGGAATCCTGTTTAACGCGGCTGATCTGGGTGAGCGCACGCCCATAACTAATTACTCGGTCAGCGCCTGGCTGCGGTGCATGCAAGTTAATGTAAATTCACCCTTTATGATGACCCAGGCATTATTGCCACTACTCGAGCGCGCAGAGCACGCGAGCATTTTGTTTACCAGCTCCAGCGTGGCATTCAAGGGACGTGCCTTTTGGGGGGCTTATGCTGCCTCCAAAGCAGCGACAGAAAATTTTATGCAAACACTGCATGATGAATTGGAGGGAGCTACACGCATTCGCACCAACAGCATCAACCCGGGCGCAACCCGAACCGCCATGCGTGCATCAGCTTATCCCGCAGAAGATCCGCAAACGGTAAAAGTATCCGAAGCACTAATGCCCTCTTATGTGTATTTATTAAGTGACGACTCTGTCGGGATTAGTGGGCAAGCGTTTCATTATTCGGAATAAACTCCAGTATTTATATTCAAACTGGAGGCCTATTTGGCCTCCTTCCCTCAGTTTTAATCAGCAATCATTATTAAATTGTTATACACATGATAGAAAATGTTAGCAATGACAATAATGATGCAGCCGAAGCTCCTCAATCATTTCTAAAAAATACTTTCGATTTATAATATATGTTTTCAAAATTGCTGATCAAGTCAGCTTTCAGTGGGTGTTATGACTGGATAATGCTGCTGCGAAAATCTTTTCGTTATCATTTCAATAAAAATCCATCGCTACCATCGCGCTAGCTCGCAGAGTTGGTATTTAAGCAAAGCTTCCCTGCAGCAAAAACGCTCTGACAGGAAAATAGTGAAATGGCAGGAAATCATTTTCGCCCATCAATCTATCACCCCGATCTTTTCAATTATTTTTTTGTTCACTGTAAAAATATTTTACATCAGTAGCAGCAATCTATAATCGGAGATCATTTTTTATATATCGAGGGAACTATGAATTTTTTCAGGCATTCGTTGCGGCGTTCAATAATTGCGATGGGGCTCGGCATACTCGCCCTGCAGTCTTCACAAAGCTATGCGGCAAAATGTGAGTACGTTGTACAAAGCGATTGGAATAATGGTTTCGTGGCCAGCATTCGCATTACCAATAACACTAATCATGTTATCAATGGTTGGTCAGTAAACTGGAGCTATAGCGATGGCTCTTCGCGTACCGGTGGTTGGAATGCCAATTTCAGTGGCAACAATCCCTACCGCGCGAGCAACCTTGCCTGGAATAGCACTATCAATCCTGGTCAAACTGTTGAGCTTGGTTTGCAGGGCACCAAAGGGACGGGAAGTGCTCCTGCACCCAAACCGTTAATTAGCGGGAATATTTGTAACTCAAGTGTTAGTAGCCTTGCCTCTTCATCGACAACGACAACGACCAGCATTTCAAATTCTTCAATTGTTCATGTAATCAGTTCACGCTCCAGCAGCTCCCAAAATAACAGTACTTACACCAGCGCTTCGCATTCATCCCGCAGTAGCAGCAGTTATTACCAAAGT
This sequence comes from Cellvibrio sp., assembly GCA_021323495.1. Lineage (GTDB taxonomy): Bacteria > Pseudomonadota > Gammaproteobacteria > Pseudomonadales > Cellvibrionaceae > Cellvibrio. The sequence goes on from JAJQJO010000030.1 coordinate 11,269, forward strand.
ACAAGCCAACCATTTACCAGCTCATCGCGATCATCCAGCAGTTCGTACAGGCCCAGTAGCAGCTACAGCAGCTCATCCGCCGCCACCTCGAGCACCGCGATATTACCAACAGCCGATTTTAATGTGACCGTAAGTGGTTTGACTGTCTTTGTGGATTCCCGGACATCGATTGATCCGTTGAATCGACCATTACGCCACTATATTTATTTCGGTGATGCTTCGAACCTGATTCATACCCATGGATGGCACAACTACTCCGCGCCAGGTGAATATGAAATTTCAGTACAAGTGTTTGTTGGAAATACAGCGCTGTCCTCGGTAGCAAAAAAATGGGTCCAAATCACTACCCCCACCGATACAAATCGCGCGCCGATCAATATGCTTGCTGCCGCACGCACTGGTGCTTATTTGACAGCATGGGGCACAGCATCATTTGATGAAGATGGCGATCCGTTGCAGTACATATGGGATTTCGGCCAGGGCGAATTTATTGGTGATAGCAAAGAACTTCATTATGGATGTGGCTTTGGTTCGTCATCATCCAGCGCAACAACCAGCAGTGTAAGTTCACAATCGAAAGTAGTACTCACTGTCACCGACGGAACATTGGGAGATACTAAAACCCTAACGCGAAGCGCTAATTGCAATCTTAACCAGGACATTAGCCCCGTTCCCAAAATAAACACGCGCGTTGATGGTTTAACCCTCCATGTTGATGCCCGTCAATCGCAATCCGTAACTGGCGTTGTTTGGGATTTTGGTGATGGCACTACGTCGAATAATTTAATCGCATCGCACACCTATGCCGCAGCTGGTGAATATCAGTTAACACTAACAGGCGTGGGGGAATATTTTAATAATTCCGTGATATTACCGGTTACGGTTGGCAATATTTTATCCTCATCATCGAGCTTGCGCTCCTCGACGCCATCCAGCCAGGCTTCGGTTCAATCTTCCAGCGTAAGAAGCTCTTCCGCTTCCTCACTTCCACAATCTTCTTCAAGTGCACAATCGTCAACACCCAATCATTACAATGCCCCCAAAGCAGCAACAGCTCCCGCAATTGATGGAGTTGCAGAACCTGTCTGGAATAACGCCTCCTGGAGCCCTATCAACGTCTTTTGGCTGGGAACCCAGCCTAATCCGACTATCGGCGATTACAATGGCCGCTACAAAGCGGTGTGGACCGAAGAGTATTTGTATCTGTTATTTGAAGTAATGGACGATCAACTTTTCGATGGAGTTAGCGACCCATTGGATCGTTATTGGGAAGACGACACCGTTGAGCTATTTATTGATGAAAACCGGAACGGTGGCCAGCATGGTTACAATACGTCGGCATGGGCTTATCACGTGAGCACCTTGGGGGATGTGGTCGATTACACAACCTCGGGCCCCAAATTATTAAATGATCACATTCAGGTGGCCCGCAGTCGATCCCTCAACAATGTGCACACATGGGAATTACGCGTGAAAATATACGGTGAGGAATATGTTGATTGGAAAACCAATACACCACTGAACCTGTACGCGGGAAAATTGATGGGGTTCTCTGCTTGCTATATTGATAATGATGGCAGCCCTCAACGCGAAACTATGATGGGCTCAGTTGATACGCAAGGACATAAAAATAATCAAGGTTATCTCGATGCAAGTGTGTTTGGAACCTTACGACTCGTAGAGTAAAGCCTGCAATCCGTAAATAAAAAAACCGCCTGCAAAGGCGGTTTTTATCGGGATTTTTTTTCGAAAATTAAATATTATTGACTACTTTTTTGCATCATCTCCAACAGCGAAGCCTCTGCGCGGGATAAACCACAGCGACGCGCCACTTCGTCGCAATCCATTCCCATCTTGAACATTTGCGCTGCTTGCGAATAGGGTTGGAATTCATCGTCGTTGTAGTAGTCAATTTTTTCGGATTGTTTGGTTGCATTGGCTTGCAGGCGTTTTTCCATTGCCAGCAAGCGTTGCCCCATACCTACCGAGCCGCTGCTGGATGCAGCAACTTCTCGCATCAATTTTTGAACCAGCTTTTCATTCGCTCCGGCCTGCTGGCGCACGCGTTGCAAGCTGAGCAGCGCGACCACCAGTGCAAGCACACTGACAATTGCACATATCAACAAACCTGTTTCCAAAAATGTCATGAATATTTCTCTGCGCCTGATTCCATCAATTGCGATCAACCTGCCCTACGCGGCTTGATAACTCAAACATCTTCCAATTCTGACCATTCTTCGCTGGTCAACAATTTGTTCAAATCGATCAGGATTAACAGCTCATTATTTTTGTGGCACACACCCTGGATAAATTTAGCGCTTTCTTCATTGCCGACGTTAGGAGCCATTTCAATTTCTGATTGGCGCAGGTAAACCACTTCTGCAACGCTATCGACCAGAATACCAATCACATGGCGGTCAGTTTCGATAATAACAATCCGGGTGTTGTCAGTAATTTCGCCGCTGGTCAAATTAAAACGATGACGGGTATCGATTACGGTGACGACATTACCGCGCAGATTAATAATCCCGAGGACATAGGATGGCGCACCGGGAACCGGTGCTATCTCTGAGTAGCGCAGCACTTCCTGCACTTGCATTACGTTGATACCGTAGGTCTCACCATCAAGGCGAAAAGTCACCCATTGCAAAACCGGATCATCGCTACTCTTATTTTTTGCTGTATCAGTTGCCATCGCCTAACTCCTCCAGGACCGCCGCCATTGGGCGGTACATCACGTAAATATCGCTATAACTATAGTCGAGGACTTTTCCTATGCCACTTTTGTTTAGTGACCAAAACTGGCCTGGCGTCACCGACCAGGGACGAAATTTTTGTCGGCTTCAATAAGCATCTGGCCAATACGCGGTATATCAAGCAGTGCGCACATATGCTCTTTAACTGTGCCAGCGAGCCAGGGGCGTTTACTGCGATCGCTACGCCACTTCACGTCGTCAGGCATTAAAGTAATTGGCTGGTTAACCGAATCAACCGCAAGCCCCCAGGGAACACCATTGATGGACACTACGTACCTGGCAGTCTCCAAAAAGCGTTCATCATAGCGCTCAGGCATAACAAATTTGGCGGTATTTACTGTACGGATCTTGCCCGCCGGTGTTGGTTGCAAACCCATAAACCAATCGGCCTGACCGAACAGCGGAGTCAACTCATCAGTGAGTGGCTGTATTTGTCCAAGTGATATCAAAGGCACCGCCAGCGTTAATCCGGAAACCTTGAAAAGCAATACATCGAAGCGCGATTGAGCCCATTGTGGCCGGCCGTTTTCCAGCCATTCCAAAGCTTCGATTTGATAATGGGCCGCCTGCACTCCTGGTCCGGATTGAAGTTCCTGTGCAATAACCGGTAGCTCGACGATCGCCTCTACCGGCGCCTCATCCGCAACAGGAGTTTCAATCACCCATTCCTGGATTTCATGCGGATCGCAGACAAACGCTGTTGTGGTGCTTGCGTCAGTTGTGACCTGCACAGTTACGGGCACATCGACCAACAATTGGGTTCGTGCAGACTGAAGCAGTTCTTCAAGTTTTAATTTCTGGTCGAGCGTTTGTACTGGCTCTGGTTCGACGAAAGCAACAACAGGCTTGGCCACAGGTTTAGCCAGGGGCTCAGTGCGCAGGTTTTTTCTGGATTGATCATCGCCATTTTTTTTTGTTGGCAACGACACTACCCGCGCACCGCCAGAACCAGCGGCAACCCGCCCAGTAATTGTAGAGCGCTCATCGATCACCGCGAAAGCGTGCTCAAGCAGGTCTTCACCCCCTAGCAAATCTTCAAAATAATTGCTCAGGCTGTCATCAGGTGGAGCGATATTGTCCCCGGTTTCTCTACGCTTGCTCACGACACGACTCCAGTTTTATTGGCGGCTGCCACTGGAGCATTATCCGTTTTTGATTCGTCGGCGCGGATGGCTTTTTCCAGCCAATGCCAGAGCGATAGATAAGCCTCGGCACCGCGGCTGGAAGGGTCAAATAAATGGGGTGGGACACCGGCCTTACTGGCATCGCGGAAACGGGTATCGATCGGAATGTGACCTGGCCAGGCCTGCTCTGGATAGGTGTTGCGAATGGTACGCAAGCTTGTCACTGATGCCTGGGTACGGCGGTCAAACATTACCGGGACAATGCTATAAGCCAGGGCCTTTTTGCGCGAGCGGGACATCATCCTGAGTGTGTTGACCATGCGCTCCAAACCTTTAAGCGCAAGAAACTCCGTCTGCACCGGAATCACCAGGTACTGGCATGCAGCAAGTGCGTTGATCATCAATACACCTAATAACGGGGGGGTATCGATCAATACGTAATCGTAATCGTTAGCGACGTGGGTGAGCGCCCGATTCAACACCAGCCCCATACCATCCTGGCCTATCGCCTGACGTTCAAGCGTGGCCAGGGCCGTGGTCGATGGGAGGATATGGAGATTGGGATAATCAGTGGGGATAACCAGGCGAAGCACCGAGTCACGGGACAGCTCTTTACGCTCCTGGAACAAGGTGTAACTGCTCAGGATCTGGGTGTCAGGATCCTGACGGAAGTAAGTTGATAGTGAGCCATGTGGATCGATATCCAGCAATAGCACACGCTTCCCGGAATCGGCGATTAGCCCTCCAAGAGACACGCTGGTGGTGGTTTTGCCTACCCCACCCTTTTGGTT
>JAJQJO010000335.1 GCA_021323495.1 Cellvibrio sp.
GCGTGGTTTTGGTCCCGAATTTAATACGGTGCTGGTCAATGGCCGCCAGATGGCAACCGAAAATTTATCGCGCGCATTTAGTTTCGATACTATCGCATCCGAAATGGTGAGCGGATTAGAAGTATATAAAACCTCCTCTGCCACTATGCAGTCCGGTGGCGTTGGCTCAAGCGTCAACGTAAATACTGCGCGCCCGTTTGATATCGGTGAATTTAAAGTCGCTGGTAGTGTTAAGGCGGCGATGGAAGAAAACAGCGAGGAAACCACACCGCAAATCTCCGGTTTGGTCAGCAATGTATTTAACGATGGTAAATTTGGTGCGCTTTTGGCGGTGTCTTATCAAGAGCGCGACACACGTTTAAATCAAGCACAAATGGATGGCTGGCTGGAGAATGTTGGCATTCCCACCGCTGAATTAAATGGCGGCGCCGGGGTACCCGCCGGCACCACTATTTTTTCACCGCGCAACTACGACCACAAGGTGACATTTGAAGAGCGCACGCGCACTAACGCCTCGCTCGTGTTGCAGTTTGCTGCAACGGACGATCTAACTATTACTGCTGATGCCCTCTATTCAGATTTTGATGTGGAAACCAACGCGCTGTCCTACGGCCACTGGTTTACCGCGCCCAACATTACCGATGCCGTTACCGATGAAAATGGCACTGTGATTGATTTGCGCCAGGAAGTAGGTTTGGCGACCGATATGCACGCGAAAAAATCGCCTCACTAGCAATTCACTGTTTGGTATCAATGCTGATTGGCAAGTGACCGATAAATTGAATTTGAATTTCGACATCACCACATCCACCGCCAAACGCGATGCCAACAATGGCCGCGGTGATCAGCTGTCACTGATTGGTTACGCCAACCGCGTGCGCTTTCAGGTCGACGATAACATTCTCCCTTACGCGAGTGATTTCGCGAGCGCCGATCCAGGCATTTTCTCTGGCCAACAGGAGTTGGATGGCACCGCCTATCGCGATCCAGGCGCGCCCGATTATGTTGCGCCTGCCGGTGTAGGTGATTTGCTCGACGAAGATAATAGCCGCGCACACGTTATGTTGCGCCGCGGCTGGGCGGTGGACGATGAAGTCAACCAATTCAAATTGGATGGTAGCTGGGAGGAAGGTGGCGATTCCGGCTTGGTAAAAATTAATTTCGGCACCATGTTCTCTACCGAAAGCAAAGCCATGGAGCGCTGGGACAATGAAGGTGTTGGCATTCACTGTACCTATTGTGGTTACCCCGACTCGCCAGTTATCCCTGCCGATATGCAATACGTGTTTGATGCAGGCGATGATTTCCTTGGCGATGTCAGCGGCAGCGGCCGTATGCCCACCCAGTGGCTGGCACACGACGGTGAAGCACAATTTGCGTATCTCGAAAGCACCAGCGGCAAAAATTTTGATGCGGTCAAACGCGATAATTCTTTTGTGGTCGATGAAGACACTTTATCGTTTTATCTGGAATCAGAATTCGCAGGCGACTTGAGTGGCATGCCAATTTCTTCCATTGCCGGTGTGCGTGTTGAAACTACCGATGTCACAGTGACAGGTACCGAGGCACCGGTTACCGGTTTACGCATTTTGGATGAAACCGAAATGCTCGCCGAATTTGGTGCAGCGCAACCCATTGACGTTGATAACAGCTACGATGCAATCCTGCCCAACATGAGTGTCAAACTGGATATTACCGATGACATGATTGTGCGTGTCGCGGCATCCAAAAGTTTAACGCGCCCTACCCTCACCAGCATGGCACCGGTCACGGTTATCACCACTACCCGCCAGGGTAACAACCTTACCTCGACCAGTGGTAACGCCGAACTCAAACCCTTTGAATCTGACAACTTTGATTTATCCTGGGAATGGTATTACGGCGATGCAAGTTATATGTCTGCCGGTTACTTCAAAAAAGATGTAGCGAATTTTATTGTGAACACTGTTGCCGATAAAGTATTTACCCTACCCTCCGGCGGTTTGCTGTTGGATCCTTCGACCGGTAGTGACACAGGCGCACCTGATGCCGCTGATGCTGTAGCGGTATTTAAAAATACCCTGCCAAATAATGGCGAAGACGCAACGGTAGATGGCCTTGAACTCGCGGTACAACATACCTTTGGCGAATCAGGTTTTGGCATGATGTTTAACGCAACATTGGTTGATAGCGATGCGGAACTTGACCCTGCCAATGTAAGGCAAGTATTCGCGCTTACCGGCCTAAGTGACTCCATGAACCTGGTTGGTTTCTATGAACAGGGACCTGTGCAATTCCGTTTAGCCTACAACCAGCGCAACGACTTTGTGCAATCGCTCACGCAGAGTAACGGTAACGGCCCTACCATCGTAGAAGATTACGAACAGTGGGACCTGAGTGCGAGTTATGACATCACCGATGAAGTGAGTGTTTTTGTAGAGGGGATCAACCTTACTGAAGAATACACCCACAAACGCGGACGCTATGACAATCATTTATTGTTGGTTGAAGACAGCGGCCGCCGCTGGGCACTGGGTGTACGCGCGAATTTTTAACCATACAATAGGATCAGGTGAACAACGCATAGCGCTTGAGCTATGATTTTCAGGCCGCTGCAATTTGCAGCGGCTCTTTTTATTAAAACAAATAATTTCACCCTGGTTGATGTAACTGACGGGAATATAATGAATAAAAAAATTACATCCATTGTTATTGTCGGCGGCGGCACTGCCGGCTGGCTTACCGCCGGGCGTATCGCAGCGCATCATCGCGCGCAAGATGGCAATATCAAAGTCACATTGATTGAATCTCCCAATATTCCGATTATCGGTGTAGGTGAAGGCACTTGGCCAACCATGCGCTCGACGTTATTGAAATTAGGCATTACCGAAACTGATTTTATCCGCGAATGTGATGCTTCATTTAAACAAGGTGCAAAATTTTCACGCTGGGTCACCGGTGCGGACGATGATTTTTATTATCACCCGCTGATGTTGCCGCAAGGTTTTGGCAAAACCAATTTAGCAGCGCATTGGCAAGCGGCCCGCAATAATAACCAGACGCAACAGTCTTTTTCGGCGGCCACCTGTTTTCAGGAGGCAGTCTGCGAGCAGGGACTGGCGCCCAAGCTTATCACTACCCCGGAATTTAACTCGGTCGCCAATTATGCTTATCACCTGAATGCTGGAAAGTTTTCCGCATTTTTGCAAAAACATTGTTGCGCTAAATTGGGGGTACAACAGGTGTTGGCTGATGTTACAGGAGTCAACCCGGCAGAAAATGGTGATATAGCTTCAGTAACCACTGAACAGGCGGGGGTTATCGGCGGGGATTTATTTATTGATTGCACTGGTTTCCAATCACTTTTGCTTGGCCAGCATTTGCAAGTGCCATTTATCGATTGTAGTGATGTGTTGTTTATTGATACCGCACTGGCAGTACAAGTGCCCTATGAAAGTGACGATGCACCTATCGCATCACATACCCTATCTACCGCGCAGGAAGCTGGCTGGATTTGGGATATAGGTTTAGTCCATCGTCGCGGTGTTGGCCACGTTTATTCAAGCAACCATACCAGCGAGGAACAGGCGACCGAGCGTTTGCAATCTTATGTCGGCAGTGCGTTTAAAAATTTGACTGTGCGCAAGATTCCAATCCATTCCGGCCACCGCCAATTATTCTGGAAAAACAATTGTGTTGCTGTGGGCCTGTCAGCAGGTTTTCTGGAACCGCTGGAAGCCTCGGCGATAGTATTAGTGGAATTGTCAGCCAGCATGATCGCTGAACAACTACCGGCGTGCAGGGAGGTGATGGATATTACTGCCAAACGGTTTAACGATACCTTCCGCTATCGCTGGGAGCGCATTATCGATTTTTTAAAATTGCACTATATTTTAAGCAAGCGCAATGACAATAGTTTCTGGAGTGATAACCGCGACCCGGCAACGATTCCGCAGAGCTTGCAAGAACTGATGCAGCTATGGCGTTACCATCCGCCTGGTGACCATGACTTCACCAGCAACAACGAAGTATTTCCTGCTGCCAGTTATCAATACGTCCTCTACGGTATGGGATTTGAAACTGATTATAGCTTCAGCCAACATTTGCTTCATGACGTTGCAATTGCGCAGGAACAATTTAATAAAAACCGGAAAAATATCGATCAGGTCATGCGCAGCTTGCCCAGCAATCGCGACCTGCTAACCAAAATCCACCTGCATGGCTTGCAAACAATTTAATGCACCGCATAGAACACGCGAGAAATACTATGACCAATTTTGTTGCCTTACACAATCAGCTACACCAGTCGCTACGCATCGACACCCAACGGATCGAAGCCGTTGGCGCCGCTAACAATATGGTACCCGTGGTTATCAGCGAATTCCTGCGCCTGGTTGTTCACTACCCGATTGTATTTACCAAAAGCAGCGAAAGCGGTAATTTTTTATGTGTGTCACTGCTGGGTTTTGAACCGGGTGAAAATTTATTCTGGATCAATAACCAATGGCAAAGTATTTACACTCCGCTCAATATTATGCGCCAGCCGTTTTTTATCGGGCAAGAAAATAACCAAACGCTGATTTGTATTGATACTGATAGCAGCACCTTAAAAACCGGCCAAGGCGAACCAATTTTTGATTCGATGGGAAAAGAAACTGACTATTTACAAAAAATTAAATCCCGCCTCGCGGAATTGCTTGATGGCGAGAGCCGCACCAGGGGTTTTATTAAAGCGTTGCTTGAATTGAATTTAATTATGCCTATGGCTCTGGATATCAGTTTTGCCAACGCGCAACAACAACGTGTCCAGGGTTTGTACACTATTAATGAAGAGCGTTTGGCACAGCTGGATGCAGATCAGTTGATCCATCTGCAAGAGCAAGGTTATTTGCAGCCGATTTATACCATGATTGCCTCGCTGGGGCAGATCTATGCGTTGATCCAGCAGCCGATTTATACCATGATTGCCTCGCTGGGGCAGATCTATGCGTTGATCCAGAAGAAAAATGAGCGTTTGGGTAATGTTTGATTCAGCCGGGCACCAACGAGTCCACGTAGAACTTATCGGACACGAACAAAATCCGCTGATAATCATTGATAATTTTTTTGCAACACCGGAACAGTTACGTGAACAAGCCAACAGCGAACCCGGTTTTATCGCACAGGCGAGCGACTTTTACCCCGGCTTACGCAAACAGATTATTGGTATTTATCCAGCACAAAGTTTGCAAACAGCAATTCCGTTAGTGCGCGAGACATTTGCAATTGCCCCTGAGCGAAAAGCACAGTTGAGCCTTTGCGCCTTTTCCCTGACCACCACGCCGCCGGAACAATTGCGCCCCATCCAATCAGTGCCGCATATAGATACCCATGACCCGTTGCAATTTGCCATGGTGCATTACCTGTGCGCCGAATCATTTGGCGGTACCTCCTTTTATCGCCACCGCAGTACCGGCTTTGAAACCATCACTCAGGAGCGATTGACCGATTATTTTAAAATCCTTAAACAGGAAGTAATGGATCAACACCAGACCCGATTCAATTACATCAATGGTGACACCAGCCTGTTTGAACGCATCTACCAAATGCCGGTAGTGTTTAACCGCGCCATTATCTACCGCAGCAACCAACTCCATTCGGGCGATATAAACGCGCACTTGGGG
>JAJQJO010000336.1 GCA_021323495.1 Cellvibrio sp.
GTGAGGTATTGCAGATCATAGAATAAAAGTTCGTAGGAGTCAGAGCTGTTTATACACCCTATATTTCAAGGGGGCGGTTGCCCCCATCTTTCCAAGCACGGTAAAACAATAACCTGATGTGTTTGTTAAATAACTGCGTCGCAGTCGAATATTACGAACGTTGGGATTCGCAAGCTCACTCCAACCTACTTGTTGAAATTATGTCGGCCTAAACAAGATAATTCACATACTTGGTGAGAGATTTATGACCGACAGAGATAATTTAGAAAAAGCAAAAGAAAGGTCAAAGAAGAGGGCTGAAGAAATTTTCCGCCCGGCTCCTTCAGACATTGAAGAAGAGTTAAAGAAAGAGAAAACGTTGGGAACCCCCAAGAATCTTGTGCGCCCTGACAATAAAAACGAATAGTTGGAAATTACAATCGCTTTCACCATTTGCTCTTATGTTGCACCACTAATCTGAATCGATGGTATGAGATCCAGAATCGTCCCCCAAAACAAAAAGCCCCGTCACTTGCGTAACGGGGCTTTCATATGTGGTGCCCAGGAAAGGACTTGAACCTTCACGGCCGTAAGGCCACCAACACCTCATGCTCAGCAAGCTGAGGCCGCGCACTATAAATACCGGCCTTATGGCTGTCAACAGGGTTTTCGATATTATTTGTAGGTTTGTCCTCCTTGCTGACCTATAATTCAAGCCATAGCGCCAGGATCGTTCAGAAACCGCCAATTTTGACTACAGGATGCCCAATTGACTAAACGTAAAACCCCGCCCCGTGATGCCTTCGCTGCGCGCGAAGCCGAAAAATACGAAAACCCCATTCCCAGCCGCGAGTATATCCTCGACCTCCTCGATAGTGCCGATCAGCCGGTCACCCATGAGCAAATGTGCGTGATGCTGAAGCTCACCGGCGAAGACCAGATCGAAGCCCTGCGGCGGCGCCTGATTGCCATGGCGCGCGATGGCCAGCTAATCAGCAACCGGCGCGACGCTTATGTCCGCATCGATAAGATCGATGTGGTGCGTGGCCGTGTGCAGGGGCATCGCGATGGCTACGGGTTTGTGATCCGCGCCGATGGCGGCGAGGACATATACCTGCATAACCGCCAGATGCGCAAAGTGTTTGATGGCGACGAAGTCATCGTCAGGCTCTCCGGTGAGCAGTATCGCGGTAAGGAGGAGGGCGCGATTGTCGATGTGCTGGTGCGCAATACCACCCAATTGGCCGGGCGCTTTTTCAACGAAGAGGGGGTGCAGTTTGTACGCCCGGAAAACCCGCGTATCACCCATGACATCATGATCCCCTTTGGCTCCTATGGCGGCGCCAAACACGGGCAGATTGTGGTGGCCGAAATCACCCAGCAGCCGGATAAAAACCGCTTGCCGACCGGCCGGGTGATCCAGGTCCTGGGCGACCATATGGCGCCGGGCATGGAAATTGAATTGGCGATCCAGGCGCACGGGATTCCAAGCGTCTGGCCGGAGGATGTCCTCGCCGAGGCGGCGCAGCTTTCGCATGAGGTGTTGGCGAAGGATAAATTGCATCGCGTGGATGTACGCAATTTACCCTTTGTCACTATTGATGGCGAAGATGCACGCGATTTTGACGATGCGGTTCTGTGTGAGCGCCGTAAAGGCGGCTGGCGGTTGTATGTGGCAATTGCCGATGTATCGCACTATGTACCGGTAGAAAGTGCGCTGGATGTTGAAGCGCGCGCACGGGGCAACTCGGTGTATTTTCCCGATTATGTGGTGCCCATGTTGCCCGAGGCAATCTCGAATGGCTTGTGTTCGCTGAACCCCCATGTGGATCGTTTATGCATGGTATGCGAAATGAATATCAGCGATGCGGGCCGCATTACCGGTTATCAATTTTATGAAGGCGTGATGCATTCCCATGCGCGCCTTACCTACACCAAAGTGGGCGAAATCCTTACTGGTGAGGGCGATGCCCGCGATACCTTGCGCGCGGAATATAAAGCCGTCGTCCCGCAACTTGAACTCTTGCATAAGCTCTATCAATGCTTGCGTGTTGCGCGCGATGAGCGCGGGGCAATTGATTTTGATACGGTTGAAACGCGTATCCAGTTTAATGAGGAGCGCAAAATTGAACGCATTGTCCCCATCAAACGTAACGATGCGCATAAATTAATTGAAGAGTGCATGCTGTGCGCGAATGTGTGCGCGGCCAAATTTATCGAACAACATAATTTGCTCGGTTTGTTCCGCGTGCATGAGGGGCCAACCGAAACCAAGCTCGCGAATTTGCGCGCTTACTTATCGGAGTTGGGTTTGGGCCTGGCTGGTGGCGATAAGCCTACGCCGGGTGACTATCAACAATTATTGCAAATGGTCCAGGACCGCAGCGATGGCCATTTGATCCAGACGGTGATGTTGCGCAGCTTGCGCCAGGCGATGTACCAGGTGGAAAACCACGGCCACTTTGGTTTGGGTTATGAAGCCTATACGCATTTCACCTCGCCGATTCGCCGCTATCCGGATCTGCTGGTACACCGCGCGATCCGCTCGGTCGTGCGCAGTACCGAACCAACGACCCACGTGCGTCGCGTTGATACCGCTAAAGCAATTCCAAAAAAATATATTTACCCTTATACCGCGAGCGATATGGTGGTGTTTGGCGAACAGTGTTCACGCACCGAGCGCCGCGCTGACGAAGCGACGCGCGATGTGGTGAGCTGGCTGAAATGTGAATATCTGCGCGACCAGGTCGGTGCGGTTTACGATGGACATGTCAGCGCAGTGACCAGCTTTGGTTTGTTCGTTGAATTGAATGAATTGTATATCGAAGGTTTGATCCATATTACCTCGCTGCCACACGACTATTATCGTTTTGAACCTGCGCAACAGCGTTTGGTCGGCGAGCGTACGCGTAAAGTATTTGGTTTGGGCGATGAGTTGGTGGTACGCGTGGTACGCGTGGATCTGGATAACCGCAAGATCGATTTTGAACTTGAATCGGCCGATGCGGTGCGCCGCCCCAAATCAGCGGTTAAGCCCAAGGTTGCCAAACGCGGTGCTGCAAAACCATCGGGTAAAAAATCGACCGCTAACAAATCGGGGAGCGATAAAGCCATTACTACTCCCACGGTAAAAACATCTGGCAGTACAATCCGTAGTGGTAAAAATTCAGCGCCAGCAGCGGCTGCTAAAAAAGGAACGGGTGAAAAACCCGCAACCAAACAGCCAGCCACCAAAGCGTCATCGGCAAAAAAAGCAGCTGCGGCTAAACCTGCTGGTAAAACAAAAAATAGTAAATCATCCGGCGCTAAACCAGCCAGCAAAAACTCACCCGGCGCCAAATCATCAACAGCCAAATCGATTTCCGACAATAAACAATCGACTGCTGCACAACCGGTAGCGAAAACAGTCGTTGCAAAAAAATCCGCGGTGAAAAAACCGGTCGATGTTGCGGTAGCGCCAGTACCGACATCAGCAAAAAAAGCAGTGGCGACTAAAGCGCCTGCTGCGAAAAAAGTATCGGCACAAAAACCTGTCAGTGCAAAACCCAAAGGTGAGGTTGATCATGGCCGTAAAAATACGAAAGCTGCAAGCAAGGCAGCGCCAGCAACAGTTCAGTCGACTGCGCCAAAGGCAACAAAAGGCGCGGCTGTCGCTGGGGCTAAGAAGGCAACTGATAAAGGACCGGTGGCTAAGGCTAAGGCAAAGGATTGACCGCTGGTTGCAAAGTGAAAGTTTTGTGCGCGACGAGAATCTGAATCGCGAAATTTATATTGTGAAAGACCGGATCTTGCGCGAACGTGAAACGCGGCCCTCGGAGCGTTGAGCTGACGCGAGTGATAACGACTAAATGTTAGGAAAGTGTTTTGAAACGTGAACCTATTTTTGGCCTGCATTCGGTGCAGGCATTATTAAAAAGCGCGCCGCAGCGTGTGATCGAGATATACATGGTGCAGGGGCGCAATGACCTGAGCTTGCAGAAAATCGTCAGTGCCGCGCAGAGCAATGGCATCCATTGCCAGGTGGTGAATCGCAATAAACTGGATGAACTGGTCGGCGATGAAAATCACCAGGGCGTGGTAGCGATCTGTACACCGGGTGAAACTTACGATGAGGCTTATTTATTCAAGCTCATCGATAACCTCAATGAGCCGGCTTTTTTATTAATCCTTGATGGCGTTACTGATCCGCATAACCTCGGGGCTTGTATGCGCTCGGCAGAGGCGGCGGGAGTGCATGCGGTCATCGCCCCTAAAGACAAATCCGTTGGCATTACGCCAATTGTCCGCAAGGTTGCCTGTGGCGCGGCAGAAGTTTTGCCCTTTATTCCGGTTACCAATCTTGCGCGCACTTTAAAGGGGTTGCAGGAAAAAGGTATTTGGCTGTTTGGTGCGGCGGGCGAGGCAGAGCATTCAGTATATGAATCCAATCTGACCGGCCCGATTGGAATCCTGATGGGCGCCGAAGGTGATGGCCTGCGCCGCTTGACCCAGGATACCTGCGATCATTTGATGAATATTCCCATGGCCGGTACGGTTAGCAGTTTGAATGTATCGGTGGCCACCGGTGTGTGTCTGTTTGAAGCGGTGCGCCAGCGCCGCAATCCGGTCACAAAATAAGTCTTTATTTCCCAATCGTCTATTCCCCAGTCTTTTTACCGAACGGCGTGAAATTTTCTTCTAATGAAAAGAAAATTTCACGCCGCCGTCATCATTTCGTCATTTTCTTGATTGCCATCACCTGAAGCGGGTGCTATATATGGCAACGTT
>JAJQJO010000337.1 GCA_021323495.1 Cellvibrio sp.
TAAGTGGCCAGGCTGCGCAAGCGCAACTTGCATCTCGCACCGAGGAAGTTGATGCACTGCGGCGTCAATTGACTGAACTCAATGCCAAACAAACTGAGCGTGGATTGGTGATAACACTGGGTGATGTGTTATTTGAAACAGGAAAATCCGACTTGAAAAGCGCGGCCACTGCCGACCTTAGCAAGCTGAGCGGGCTCCTTGCAAAATACCCCGAGCGCTCACTGGTGATAGAAGGCCACACCGATAATGTCGGTAGCGAAAGTTACAATCACACACTCTCCCAACATCGGGCTGATGCGGTAAAAGCGTTCCTATTAAACCAGGGGATCGCCGCCAATCGCATCACTGCATTTGGTAAAGGGGAAAGCGCGCCCGTCGCCAGCAATGATTCCTCCTCTGGCCGACAAATGAATCGTCGCGTCGAAATTATTGTTGCCACACCGGGACAAGTAAGTTCAGCCCAATAAGGTTGAACCTTGGCAAGCTCCATTTTTTGTATCACCCGCCATGGACGGCATTGGAATAATGGCAGGAGAAATTATTTGTACCACTAACGCAATTAACAAAAACAGCCTAAGGAGAAACCTATGACTCTCGGAACCATTTTATTAATCGTCCTGATTTTAATCCTCATCGGTGCTATTCCGGCTTGGCCTCACAGTCGCAATTGGGGTTATGGCCCAAGCGGTGGTTTGGGTCTGGTGGTATTAATTCTCATCATACTGCTACTACTGGGATACATTTAAAAAAACACATCATTTGTTAACCAAATTTTCTTAAAGACCTGTTCTACTTTTCATTCAATCAAGGAGTTAATTCTATGAAAACTTATACCCATTATTTTACTGCGGTACTTTTGGCTTTTTTTGTTTTTCTTGCAGGTTGTTCATCGACCGAAAAGGAAAAAAGTACCGGGGAATATATTGACGATGCAGTCATTACCACCAAAGTAAAAGCCGCATTTGTCGAAGACGATGATCTAAAAGCAGGTGAAATCCAAGTTGAAACGTTTAAGGGTGTAGTGCAACTGAGCGGCTTTGTCGCCAACCCGGCTCACGTTAGCAAGGCTACCAAAGTTGCCCGCGAGGTTAACGGTGTGCAGTCAGTCAAAAATGACATCAGGGTGAAG
This sequence comes from Cellvibrio sp., assembly GCA_021323495.1. GTDB lineage: Bacteria > Pseudomonadota > Gammaproteobacteria > Pseudomonadales > Cellvibrionaceae > Cellvibrio. The sequence continues at coordinate 1,130 of JAJQJO010000337.1, forward strand.
TGACAATCCGGAAAAATAACGGCAAAAAAAGCGGATCTGCAAAGATCCGCGCGCCCGGAGGAAAAACAAAAGGGATTTTGATTAGCGAACCCCCAACAATAAATTATAATTTGGTAAACCTGATCCAATTAAGGTTCCAACCACCCTGCGGCGCAAATATTCCCACGCTATAAATGCCAGCGTTAATCGAAACATTGTGCGATACCGTGGACCAGGTTTGCCAACCACCCGTAGCAGGGATATTCACTTGACCCAATTGGATTGCACCCGCATTCAAGTCGAGCAATAGCCTTGAACCTGCCATGCTTGCAACACGATATTCCACTTTATAAATACCGCTGCCAGGAAAATGGATATTGGCGTGCGCCATCCAGTCGTTTGCATCTATCCAGCCAACATATTGCCCACCATTAATATCAGTTGTTGAATCCAGCTGTACTCCGCTCATAGCGGTGTAGGCCTCGGCCTGGATTAACCGGGTAAAGCTGGCAGCCACACTTGATGAGGCGCGACTGGAAATTGGCAGCGTGCTGGAGCGCGAACTACCGGAAGAGGCTGTGCCGATTACACCGTAAGGCGGGGACAAAGTTTGACAGGTTTGGAGGCCGACACAATCAGCGTTATTTTGCCAACCCCACCCTGAGTTTATATTGGTACAGATTGCATAGAGAGTACCCCACCAATTGCATTGCTGTGCTGCTGGAGTTGAGCTCCTTGAACTGCCCATCACGCTGGAGCGGCTTGAGCTACCCGGGCGCGAAGACGCAGAGGATATTGAACTTGCATTAGCATTAATGTTTTGCACGTAGGCAACGCCCGCTGTGCGCAAGCGGGCAATTTTTTGCGGAATTTCCGCTGCTGGAACCAGGTTGTTTTTTTCAAAATATACCCAGTCCACATCTTCAGAGTATTCGCGATAGGCGCTGCTGTTGATGTAGCCGCGAGTATTACAACTCGCATCAAAGCAATCATTGCTGATCCACAATTGGAACATTAAATACATCGGATAATCAGGTGCTACAGGACCGCTAAATGAGGTTTGGTAAGCGCCATCAATATAAAAAGCGATGTAGCCATCCTGTACCTGCATAACCAGCGTATGCCAGCCTTGCAAACTGCCTTGCGTGCGCGTAACCCCATGATTACTTTCGTCCGACCAATCGACAATACGATAGGTACCCGACCACATACTTGGTGTTGCCGAGCCAGTCCACCAGCCTCCGTTGGGGAGGTATTCAAAATCGATTTCACTATAGGGCTCTGCACCTTCGATATAATCCGTCAAACCAAAAAAAGTTTCTATTGCGGTATCGCCATCCGGACCAATGCCAGGTGCATCGTTAAAATACATGCGCGCTGCCCAAGTGCCATTCTTGTAAATTTGCTCCGTACGGGCCACTTCGGATTGCGAGACATTACCGGTAGTGAAACGATTATTTACAATGGTACTTCCATTAATATTGGTACTTGCCTTCAGGCGCATCAATTTATTGGCAGGCGCAGCAGGATCAGTCACAAATGAAATATTGTTGGTGCTCCAACTGCCGTTCGCCAAACCTGGGCCACCTTCCCAGGTGCGTACGCGCCAACCATTATTGGCAAGTTGTGCCGTCGTGGAATAATTAAAATCGTCAAATAAAATCTGTTCCGTTTGTGCAGCGACAGGTTGTGCCCATAACCACAACGCGAGCAAAAAGGCACCACCAGTGCAGCGACTTTGGCATGATGTAACATTTAAAAAATTCATTATTGTTCGCTCTCGAAAATAGGATTAAATACCCACCGGGATTCACTGTTGATAATAAAACTGTCAACCGCTGCCAGCAGCACATGCGCCGAAGGAAAAAAGCGGATCCAAAAGATCCGCAAGTCCGGGGGAGAAAAACAAAAGGGGATTTATTTAGCGGGGCGCTAACACTAATTACAATTTGGTAAACCTGATCCAGTTAAGGTTCCAGCCACCCTGTGGGGCAAAAATTCCCACACTATAAGTGCCTGCATTAATCGAAACATTGTGCGATACCGTAGTCCAGGTTTGCCAACCGCCCGTAGCAGGGATATTCACTTGGCCTAATTGGATTGCACCCGCATTCAAATCGAGCGACAGTGTTGCGCCAGATACGCTTGCAACACGGTACTCCACTTTATAAGTACCGCTGGTGGGAAGATTAATATTGGCATGGGCCATCCAGTCATTTGCATCAATCCAACCCACATTTTGGCCGCCGCCACTGTCAGTGGTAGTTTCAAGTTGCACACCACTCATCGATGTATAAGCTTCCGCCTGGATCAAACGTGTGAATGCGCCAGTAGATGAACTCGAAGAGGAGGTCCCACCACAAGCGGATGCTGCAATCGGCTCCCAAAAATACGTGCTTACATTAGGGATGTAACCAGGGTTGTCATACTCAGCGATGTAGTAACCACCCTGGTAACTCACCTTATTGCCCACCACATAATTTTGACCACTCACCCACGCAGGGCAACCGGTTGCAGTAGATGAACTGCTTGAACCGCCACCGTTGCCAATTTGGTTATGGATTGCTGCGAGCAAACTATTTGCACCGGCAATATCCTGTGACAATTCCCAAATCATCACACCCGAACCTTCTTGTAATGCGAGCTGGGTTTTGCTGCGAATAGTGGGGATGCCGTTGTAAGTAATATAGCTGCAACCCGCACAGCGAGTGCCGATCACATCGGCTTGCGCAGCGCCGGTACCAAATTGATTCACGATTGCACTGAAATCATAAGCAGCAGCATAACCATTAAATCCGTAGCCATAGAAAGGAACACCGAGCACCATTTTTTGTTTGGTGAGACCGCGCGCTTTCCAGATATTAATATCTGACACTGCCATCGAATAAGGTGAGTGTTCAACCCCGGCTGGGCCCCATCCCGGACCAATCGCGTCGTAAGACATAATATTTACAAAATCAAAATAAGGCAGCGATGAAGTGGGCACCATACCACCTACATAGGAAGCAGTTGCCGAGGTCAATAATTTTCCAGCCGGTAAACCATTGCGTAATGCCTGGATAAACGGTGTGTAATGTCCGGCATTATCGATATTGGTAAGCACCACGCCTTCGATATCAATATCCAGTCCATCAAGGTTAAAAGTATTTACAAACTGCAGCAGGTTGTTAACGATAGTTGC
>JAJQJO010000338.1 GCA_021323495.1 Cellvibrio sp.
GCTGCATTTATTAAACAATGGAAAGCGTTTATCAAAAATCCAAAACGCGTTACCAACGATCCAATGGAAGCACATTATATCGGCTTCAATATGTGGGTAAAAGCGGTTGAGAAAGCCGGCACTACCGACACCGATAAAGTAGTCGATGCCATCATCGGCGTTGAAGCGCCCAACCTGACTGGCGGTGTAAGCAAAATGTTGCCGAACCACCACATCACCAAGCCAGTATTGATTGGCGAAATCCAGGAAGATGGCCAATTCCTCACCGTTTCACAAACCGATGGTTTGGTTCCCGGCGATGCATGGTCTGACTTCCTTGAAGGTTCAAAAGACCTGGATTCAGATTGGATTAAATTGAAGTGCGGTAACTACAACACCAAAACTAAAAAATGTTTAGGTGCTGCAGCGCAGTAATAACGGTCATACAGCTCGCTCCCAAGCTCAGCTTGGGAGCGGATTGCTAGCGCACAAAGTAGATAAATCGATACCAAATAGATATGCATTACCAAGCGGAGCTTGGGAACGAGAGCAACGGGATCGAAGATGCTCATCCTTCCCTCGCTCCCAAGCTCTGCTTGGGAGTGCGTATCTTCGGGCAGTGCCGATGTGTCGGATTTGATGTATGCACTACAAGCGGAGCTTGGGAACGAGAAAGAAAAATTCCACCACCTAACAATTAAAAAATGTTCCTACTTTATTTTATTTTGTTTTAACAGAGACAAGACTATGCGAAAGCCAATGCAGCTGTTTGGAAGATGGCCGGTGACACTGCTGATATTTTTATCAATTTGCTGTTCTGCTTCGCTTTTTGCACAGGAAGCTGATACTGCAACCGACACTGAAGAAGTTGCCCCGGTTGCTGCATCCACAGAAACATCACCAGCCGCTAGCGCACAAAGTGAATTCGATAGCCTCGTCAAAGCCTTAACCCAAGGCAGCTTACCCAAACGCGCACAGACTGCGAAGAAATTAGCCAAACTCAACGACGAGCGTATCGCCCCTATTTTTGCTGCCTTGCAACAGGGAACACTCTACGCCACCAAATCCGAAGATCCGCTGGTCGCTATTGCAGGCAATGCCAATACATTTACCGATGCCATCAGCGGCGAAAAAATTTCAACCAATACCGATGAACTGAAACGTGTCCCGATCAACAACACGATGCGTACCCAATTGCGCACGCTGCTGGCGGCACTCAACCTCAATGACAAAAATGCCGCTGTGCGTTTGGATGCAGTGAACCGCATGATCGCCGACGGCGTCGATGACGATATTATTGTATTGCTGCAAGAGCGCCAAAAAACCGAGCCCGACGAGGATGTGCGCACGGCCATTACTGCCGCCGTAGCCTTGATGAATTTGCAAAGCAGTGACCAACAAGTGCGGCTGGATGCAATCCAGATCCTGCGCGGCAGCCTGCAACAGGAAGTGCGCACTGCGCTATTGGAAATAGCCACCAATGATGCAGACAACAAAGTAAAGCAGCAGGCGCAATTTGCGCTGGATTCCATCGAAGACCGCATAACCGCCTTTCGGTTAACTGAAAATATTTTCTTTGGTTTAAGTTTGGGCTCGGTGCTGCTGCTCTCCGCCATCGGCCTCGCCATCACCTTTGGCGTGATGGGCGTAATCAATATGGCCCACGGCGAATTGATGATGATCGGCGCCTATGTCACCTGGGTGGTGCAACAATTATTTCCCAACCAAATCGCTTACAGTTTGATGATTGCCATTCCCGCCGCGTTTTTTGTGGCGGGCCTGGTGGGCATTGCTATCGAACGCGGTGTCATCCGTTTTTTATATGGTCGCCCGCTCGAAACCCTGCTGGCAACCTTTGGTATCAGTTTAATTTTACAGCAGGCCGCACGCAGTATTTTTTCCCCACTCAACCGCGCGGTGGAATTACCGGAATGGATGAGCGGCTCGCTGGTTATTAACCCGGTGCTCTCTATTACCTATAACCGGTTATATATTTTTATTTTCGGCTTGATCGTATTTTTTGCATTGCTCGCCATCCTCAAAAAAACCTCACTCGGTTTAAAAGTCCGCGCTGTTTCACAAAACCGCGCCATGGCACGCGCTGTGGGTGTACGTGCAAGCTGGGTCGATGCCATGACTTTTGGTTTGGGTTCCGGCATTGCCGGGATCGCCGGAGTCGCGCTCTCGCAACTGACCAACGTCGGTCCCAACCTCGGCCAGGCTTATCTCATTGATTCATTTATGGTGGTGGTATTCGGCGGTGTCGGTAATTTATGGGGCACGCTGGTTGGAGCCATGGGCCTGGGGATTATCAATAAATTTTTGGAACCCTACGCCGGTGCGGTGCTCGCGAAAGTATTGGTGTTGGTGTTGTTGATCCTGTTTATCCAGAAACGACCGAAGGGAATATTTCCGCAAAAAGGCCGAGCGGCGGCGGATTGATAACGCTTATGTAGGTTGCCGGTGAGGAACGAACCGCAACATTCGGAATTGCAAACGGCACGCTGCTGTAATCGAGAAGAACACGAAGCACATTTAAATTTTTTGTTTGTCCGGAAACATGGTCATGTTGGGGTTCGTTCCTCACCCCAACCTACGCAACCAATGATTGAGAGAATTATTTGATGTTAACCCAACGTTTATTACTCAGTGATCGCGGCGGCATGATTGTGCTGGGTCTGGTATTGCTGGCAATGGTGCTGGTGCCTATCTGCAATATCCTGGTACCGGAAAGCTCATCGCTGCATGTCTCCACCTTTATGGTGACGCTACTCGGTAAATTTTTATGTTATGCACTGCTTGCGTTGGCGGTGGATTTAATTTGGGGTTACTGCGGAATATTATCACTCGGCCACGGCGCTTTTTTTGCACTCGGTGGCTACGCGATGGGTATGTATTTAATGCGTCAAATCGGCCCGCGCGGACAATATGGCGATCCACTGCTGCCCGACTTTATGGTGTTTTTAAACTGGAAAGAATTGCCCTGGTATTGGCAGGGGTTTGATATGTTCTGGTTTGCGATGCTGATGGTGATTGTAATTCCCGGATTGCTCGCGTTTATCTTTGGTTGGCTTGCCTTTCGCTCGCGGGTGACCGGGGTGTATTTTTCGATTATCACCCAGGCACTAACCTACGCCTTACTGCTTGCATTTTTCCGCAATGAAATGGGCTTCGGCGGCAATAATGGCCTCACCGATTTTAAAGATATCCTCGGCTTTCCCATCGCCGCCAATGGCACGCGTATCTCGCTGTTTTTAGCCTCCGGTTTTATGTTGATCATTGCCTATATCGCCTGCCGCTACATTGTCACTTCGCGCATGGGGAAAATTATTGTTTCGATCCGCGATGCCGAAAGCCGCACCCGCTTCTGCGGCTATAAAGTGGAAAGCTACAAACTCTGGCTATTTGTTTTCTCTGCCGTGCTCGCGGGTATTGCCGGCGCCTTGTATGTTCCGCAAGTCGGCATTATTAACCCCGGCGAATTTTCTCCGCTCAATTCGATTGAGTTGGTGGTGTGGGTTGCAACCGGCGGGCGCGGTACATTATTTGGTGCGATTGTAGGTGCCTTTACGGTTAACTATGGCAAAACCATTTTTACTTCTTATTCACCGGAAACCTGGCTGTTCGCGCTGGGCGCATTGTTTGTCATTGTGACCCTGGTGCTACCTAAAGGTTTGGTCGGTTTGTTTAATCGCAACAAAAAAGCGCCGGTTAACACCGTTACTGCTGAACCCGCAACCAACACACCGGAAACAGCCAAGGAGCCAGTGTAATGAATATTTTTTCACATGCACGCCGCTCACTTGGGGAAACAGATCCAAATTTTGGTGCACCACTCGATACTACTCATGGCCCGATTTTATATGTTGAAGGCATCAGCGTTAGTTTCGATGGTTTCCGTGCACTCAACAATTTGAATTTGTATATTGATGAAGGCGAACTGCGCTGCATTATCGGCCCGAACGGTGCTGGCAAAACCACCATGATGGACGTGATCACCGGTAAAACCAAACCCGACGCCGGCAGTGTTTATTTCGGCCAGCAAATTAATTTGCTCGAGCTATCCGAGCACCAGATTGCACGCGGCGGTATTGGCCGCAAATTCCAGAAGCCCACCATTTTTGAAGCGCTGAGCGTGTACGAAAATCTGGAACTGGCAACCTCAGCTGATAAACGCGTGTGGTGGACCCTCACCCAAAAACTCAATAGCGCGCAACAATACCGTATTGATGAAGTCCTGCTGCAAATTGGTTTGGCTGAACATAGATACAAAAATGCCGGCTCGCTTT
>JAJQJO010000339.1 GCA_021323495.1 Cellvibrio sp.
TCCACTCTGATTTACATAATTGCATGTTGCATTGTAGCAGCCAGACAACTGACGAACGATCCGCATTATTGCTGGACTATCTGGCGAAACACGAAGAAAAATTAGCCCGATTAGTGGCAGCCTTCGAACAGGAGGGTGACACCCATGCATTAAATACATGGTGCAGGGAGCACTTTAATAAGAAACCAGTCATTGAAGATAGTTTCAGCGATAGAACCTTGGCGGAATTGACACCGGACGAACTGATCGAATTCGTAGCCCTCAAACATTCGCAAATAATTGATTTATACAAAACGCTTTTGGCTAAAGCCCCCATCCCTGGAATGACCGAATTGCTTACCCAATTGGTCGAGCTGGAAGAGCATGAAATCATGGCCATGATGCAGGGCGCCCATCAGGTGGGTGAAGCCTATTAACGGACAAGAAACGCCTGCTCCAGGCTGTCCATTAGCACCTGCACTTTGGCGATAGACTCGCGATATTCCTGTTCGGTTTCCGAATCAGCGATTATGCCGCCGCCGCCCCAACAGTGAATTTTATCGCCATCGCACACCAGCGTGCGTATGGCGATGTTGGTATCCATCTGTCCGTCCGCACTGATGTAACCCAAGCTACCGCAGTACAGGGAGCGGCGAGTGGGTTCAAGTTCCTCAATAATCTCCATCGCGCGGATTTTCGGTGCGCCGGTAATGCTGCCCCCGGGAAACGCATCGCGCAGCACATCAATTGCCGATGCTCCATGGACCAATTCACCGGTCACCGTACTCACCAGATGGTGGACGTTGGCAAAAGTCTGTAGTTCAAAAAGTGTAGGTACGCGCACCTTGGTGCAGTGTTTACTTAAATCATTGCGCAGCAAATCCACAATCATCACGTTCTCGGCGCGGTTCTTCAGGCTGTTTTGCAGCCACTGGGCATTAGCTAAATCTTCCACGGCGTCGGCACCGCGTTTAATCGTTCCTTTAATCGGCTTGGTTTCAACTTCCTTACCACGCACCTGGATAAACCGCTCGGGCGACAAACTCAACACGGCTCCAGCCTCTAATTGCATAAATCCGCAGAAGGGTGAGGGCAGTGCATTGCGCAATAAGAGGTACGCGATAAAGGGATCGCCGCTAAACCCTGCGCTAAAACGCTGCGCAAAATTAACCTGATAGCAATCACCGGCGATAATGTAATCCTGTATTTTTGCCAGCGCTTCATGATATTCACTCACATTAAGATTGCGCTCAAAACGATTGATTTCAAACAATTTTTCCCTGCTCTTAATAGGTTGCTTTAAGTCGTGGAACACAGGACTTTTAACTTGCCCTGCGCAGAGTTGCTCGATTTCCAAAAAGTTATAAGGTCCGCCAATGCTTTGGCTGAGGTCTTCATTGGTTATCAACCAGCTTTGTTGACAGATGTGATCCTGCACGATTGCCCATGGATAAATGCCGACCGACATATCCGGGAGGGAGACATCATCCACTGCGATATTGGGAATGGTCTCCAGACGGCGGCCAAGGTCGTAGCCAAAATAACCTAGCGCACCGCCGCAAAACGGCAGGTTGCGATCCAGGCTTTCCGGGGTGATTGGCAATAATTGTTTGAGCAGGTAAAAGGGATCCTCTACCGAATCTTGCGCGCGCCCATCGCGATAACGAATCGATGTATTCGTCCCATGGGTTTCCAACAGGCATTGTGGCGCAGCGCTAATGATATCGAAGCGACCATAGCTACTGCCGGGATAGCCTGAATCCAGCCAGACAGCGTTGGGTAAATGGCGCACAACGGCAAACCAGTGCGCTGAGTCAGGCCGATAAGCAAGCGGAACAATGCGGATCTTTGCAGCCACAGAATCGGGCGGGGCGGTAGTAAAATCGGATTGGGCAGCGGTAAAGTCAGGCATGGAATCTCGTCGGGCATGGCCGTTGCGGGACTGTATTCTACTCCATCAAATGCAGGCTGCGGCAAATAGACTTTGGTGCCAAGCCCGTTTAAGCTGGCCGGACTTTTTGACCTGTTGTCCGGCCCGATTGCTTTTTTGATCCAGTAAGGATTCCACGATGGATGTGCTCGTCTTTATTCTCGCGATGGCTCTGGGAGCTGTTGCCGCCTGGCAGCTCTTTAATTGGTACTACGCCAAAAAATTCAAAAATCCCCAGCAGGATGTGAATGTTGAATCGCAGATCCTGTTGGAGCGCATTGAGAAAGTGTTCAAGGTGGTGTTGGCTGAAGGCTACTTCACGGAAATTTACGATCACAATACTAAAAAAGATTTCTTCGGCATTTTCAAAACCAACAGCAAGGCGCTGGTAGTGGCCAAGGCCAAAGTCTCCGTCGGTTACGATTTCGCCAAGATGCGCTTCCGCCGCGATCACCACAACCGCACCTTGATCATTGAACATTTTGCCGACCCGGAAATTATTTCCATCGACACTGACTACAAGTTTTATGACATCAACCAGGGCATCCTCAATAAATTCGATAATGAGGATTACACCGCAATTCTCGCCGAAGCCAAAAAGTTGATGCAGGAAAAAGCACAGGCGAGCGAGCTGCCGGATATCGCCCAAAAACAAGTGCAATTAATGATGCAACAACTTTGCGGGTCGGTAGGCTGGCAACTGGAACATGAAAAAGTCCTGGAGCCACTCAAAACCGTTCAAGTCATCAGCGATGACCGGTAGGGCGGGGCGCGACACGCGCGATATTCGATTAATTATTGCAGTCACAGATCCACCAATAATCAAATTATATTGTTGGGTTGCGGCCTTTGTTTGAATACGGTTAATTTTTTTGGGCTATGCCCGGCACTACGGAGTTTTGATGGCTTTACTTATTATTTTCACGATCATCGGGGCAGGCATTGGCGAAGCTGCGCTTTATAACAATGGCTGGCTCGTCGGCGGCGCGCTTGGATTTCTGGTTACCAGAAGCTTCCAAATGGGCGATAAGGTCAAACGTCTTGAGCGCGCGGTGAAATTGTTGCAGGAACAGCCTCAACAAGCACAGGTAACTCAACCCGTAGTGCAACCGATCAAACAACCAGCTCCTGCGACGGTTGAACCCAAAATTCCGCTGGCACAACGCTTGAAAGCCCATGGCATCGAGTTGCCACCTGAAATTCAAGCTGAGACTTTGCTTGAAAATAACGATCTTCAGCCAAACGATGCCGAGCTTGAGCTCCTTGCCGCCGCGAAGGCACAACCAGTTGCGGAGCCTGCACAGCCGGCAATAGAAAAAATGCCGCCGGTTGCCGCAGCAACACAACACCAACCGCAAATGCGCGCGCCGGCGACACCCAGCGGGTTTGAAAAAGGCATTGCATGGCTGAATTGCTTTTTTACCGAAGGCAATCCCATCGTGCGCATCGGTATGGTGGTGATGTTTTTTGGTTTGAGTTTTTTAGTCAAATACGCCTCCAACCAAGGTATGTTTCCGATTGAATTGCGCATGGCCGCCGTTGCTGCGGTGGCAATTACATTAATTGCCCTGGGCTGGAAAACCCGCATGAAGGAGGGCAGTTATGGTTTGGTATTGCAAGGCGGGGGCATAGCTGCACTTTATCTCACGGTATTTGCAGCGGCGAAAATGTATTCGATGATGCCCACCAGCATCGCCTTTGGTTTGATGTTCGTTATTGTAATCCTCGGTGCAATACTCGCGATTTTGCAGAACGCCCAGGTGCTTGCATTGATGGCCACCGCGGGCGGTTTTCTGGTGCCGATCCTTACCTCCGACGGATCGGGCAATCATGTAGGGCTATTCAGTTTTTATTTGTTGCTCAATATCGGCATTCTCGCCATCGCCTGGTTCAAGACCTGGCGACTCCTTAACTGGGTCGGTTTTGTGTTCACCTTCGTGATCACTTCCGCATGGGGTGTGCTGAAATATGAGCCGCATTTATACGCAAGCACACAACCGTTTTTATTTGCTTTTTTTACGCTCTATTTACTTGTGTCAGTATTGTTTTCACTCAAGCAGCCACCGGATTTGAAAGGTTTGGTGGATGGCAGTTTGGTGTTTGGTTTACCCATCGTCGGCTTTGGCCTGCAAACAGCACTGCTCAAACATACTGAATATGGGTTGGCGATCAGCGCGATAATCCTTGCTGCGATTTATATCGGTTTGGCGCGGATACTCTGGGCGAAATACCAACAAACCCATCGGGTGTTGATCGAATCCTTTATCGCCCTGGGTGTGACCTTTGCAACCTTAACCATTCCGCTCGCGTTGGATGCGCAGTGGACATCCGCCACCTGGGCGCTTGAGG
>JAJQJO010000340.1 GCA_021323495.1 Cellvibrio sp.
CCATTAGCCACAACTTCAATCCAGTTAAAATTCCAACCATTGGTTTTGGCAAACACACCAAGGCTGTAATTGCCGGCAGTTAAATTGACCGTGCGAGTGATGGTGGTCCAGGTTTGCCAGCCACCTGTTGCAGGAATAATAAAATCGCCCAGAATAATTGAACCACCATTTAAATCGACCGATGCTGTACCGCCATTAGCTGATGCCACACGCATACGCACGGTGTAGCTGCCGGTAGCAGGGATAGATAAATTATTAAATGCGAGCCATTCATTGGCTTCAATCCAACCGACGTTATAGCCACCGCCGGTGTCGGTAGTCGCTTCTATGTCAACTGCATCACCACGAAAGACACCGCCGGTGTTGCCCGGGGTGGTATCGGAAAATGCGTTGTAATTTTCCGCCTGGAAAACCACTGCATTGGTTGCAGATGAAACACCCATACAGGCAAATAACAGTGCCGATACAAGTGTCCATCTAACTGATTTTTTATTCTTCATCGTTAGCTTCCTTTTAGATAAGGATTGATAGTAAGTACAGCAATCTGTACGGATTTTTAATCATGTACGCTGCATGATTTTTCACATCATCGTTCAGCATCAATTTTTGCTGATGCTATTTTTTGTTATTTCCCCCTCAACAGAAAAACCTGTGCGATATCAATCGCACAGGTTTTTTTATCACTCCTTGCGATAAAATTTCCTGAAAAATAGTTAGCGTGGACAATAGAACGTCACTTCATAACTTAAGTTGGTTGCTGCGGGGCAACTCGACAATCCGACCCCATCGTCATAGGCGTAGGCATAGGTATCGCAATGGGAGTGGACCATATTGCGATATTGAGTGCGGTCAGCTGGACCCGCCATACATTGCTCTGGTGAAATAGGCGGTGTTGGGCAGGTGTACATTTGCGCCTGGGGATCAGCCGGATTGTAAATCGGTGTTGTCGATGGCCAGTTTCTATAAGTGAGTTTTGCCGCTGGTGAATAGCAACCTGCTTGCGCACCTGTCATTGGGTTGGTCGCAATTAAATTCACGTTGGCGAGCGCGGGATAGCGGCCGTCAGTACTCAAATTTTCATTGGTCGGACAATCCGAAATACGGATAGTGGAACAATCAATAACACCGCCAGGTGGACCACCGGGGCCAAATACCGGGGCCGGTTGTGGCCCAACCGGGCAATTACCTTTCACGATGACTTTCATCGGTGCGGTATAGCCATCAACAAAACTGTTGTTCCACCAATCGCCGCGCCCCAAAGGCTGGCCGGGAGCCGAAGGATTTTGTACACACTGCGCATCGCTCACACCGGGGATACAACCAAAAGAGGCTTCGAATTTGGAATCGATGGGGGGTGCGCAACCGCCCGCAGGGCAAGTGAAGCCTAAATCAGCGGGGCCACCGCTCGCGCCGACGCGGCAGTTATGGCCATTGGCATCACAACCAAAACCTGGCCAGAAGCGCATGGAAGGCAAACCTTTATCGGGAATGTCGTATTCCACCGAGCTACCGAGCGCGGGCAAGCGCAGGCGGTTAGCACCGGTAAATGCAGTGCCCGGCGCGCTCAACCATTGCACCCACATAGGCTCACCACAACCATTAATAATTTTTAACCGCTTGTGTGTACCGTTAGCAGTCCCCGGCGTACCCGGATTGGTGGTATTCGTTGCGCGCACCACCACTGAACTGGCGGCATCATTAAAATTATCATTGACGAGGCAATCATCATTACCGCTTTTTACAAGCGCAGTGCCACCAAAATTATCGTGTTGGTAAAGCACAATTTCGTAACCGCTATTCACTTGCAGCGATGAAACATCGTCATTCACTACACCCAGGGCTTGCAATTGGCCCAGCGTATAACTGCCCACATTCAAACTTGCTGAAGTGCCTGCGTAATTACAATGCTGGAATAATTTTGCGACGCCGGTCGCCGGGGGATTGGTTGTTGTGGTGAGGGTGAATTGCGTCCAGGCGGTATCCGCTGCGCCACCGGTGTTATTGCCGATAGTAAAAAAATAGCGAATCACCGCTCCCGTCGCGATGCCACTGGCCGTGTATTCATGATTGGTTCCGCTTGCCGTCATGCGGATATTTTGTTGGTTTGCACCGTTTACGGTGAAATGCACATCAGCCCAGGGAGCGGCGGTAACATAAAATTTCACACTGGTTGCTGATAATACGGTATGACCCGAAGCGGCGATGGCCGACTGCGCAAAGAACAGGGACACTATTAAATAACACCACATCAGCGCCCTGGAGTTGGTTGACCTGTCACAGTTTGACGAACGGTTTATTAACATGGTTATTCTCCAGATAAAGGATCGCCGTGGCATGGGTTAACAACCCATGCTCAAGGGATGAATCAGATGATTAAACCGGAAATGTGCCCAGGATTAAGCTCTTAAATAAAAAGCGCCTTGGTTATTTTTGTGTACTGTCGCTGTGCACCGAGACGAGTGTATAAAAAAGTAATAAAAACTCAAAGAATCAAAAGAAACAAAAAAGTGATACGGATCAACGCTTTCCAAATATTGAACAAAAAAATAAAAAAGTCGAACCTCGCACCTGCCGCTCACGCAGGATTCCCACTTTATTTTTATTAACCTGAAACGGATTTTTTGCCTTATTGATAATTAAGGTTACACAATGTGTTAAACAATCTGCGGTTGGTGCGGATTTGGGTAACAGTTTGATGCAGGAAAAGTTGAAAGCTGAGCTATGCGTCAATCGGTGAGAAACGTGAATCAGCACACGTGCCATGTTGCTGCTTCCTTATATCGGCACACGGCATCAGGTATAACTCCCACAAAAAATAAATAAATGTCCGAAAAAAATGAAAAAGGCAGCAATGCCGCCTTATTCAAACTACAGATTCAAATCGAAACTTAATCAGGGATCTCTGGCTCTACTAACTTAGCCAGATACACTAGCGATTCCTGCCAACCGAGATAACAAGCCTCCGCTGGAATAAACTCCGGGATACCCTCCTGCTTGATTTTGATTTCTACACCGCAAGAGACAGGTGTTATATCGACCGTTGTGCGCATTTCTCCGGGCATATTGGGATCATCAAATTTCGCCGTGTAGGAGATGTGTTTGCCGGGTGTCAACTCGATATAGGTACCACCAAATGAATGACTGTTACCGGTGGTGAAGTTGGTGAACGACATTTGGTAAGACCCGCCTGGTTTTGCCTCCATATGATGGACTTTGGCGGTGAAGCCACAGGGTGGAAGCCAACGCGCAAAGGCGTCTGCATCGGTAAAAGCTTTAAATATCTTTTCCGGTGTGGTGCGGAGAACGCGATGGAAGTGAACGCTATTAGTGGTCATTATCAATCTCCTATATCAAAAGAATTACCCGTTAACCATAGTAATGGTATTAGATAGTCGTTCCCGTTGGCGGCTTTTCGACAAGCCTGTTAATTATTTCTGGATGCCTAACGGTAAGACGCTTCCTCAAACTCAATTAAACAAAATCCATGGCCAAAAGGATCGCAAAACGTGATGCATTTAGAGCCTCGCCATTCGTTGCATTCCGTTTCAATAGTTGCACCGGCGCGGACGGCTTGTTCCTTTGCCTGCCCGATATCAGTGACAACCATATCAAAATGAACAGGTGTCCAATGCCGTTTATAGCGACGTGTTTCAGTGGAGTATTTGGAGCAGCTGGATCCTTCGGTATTCTGGAGCAGGTAAATTGTTGATGATGCGCCGGTTAATTCGGCTACATCATCATCGAGCAGGCGATTCAGCTTCAGACCGAACGCGTTACAGTAAAAATCAATAGCGGGAACCAAATCCGGCACATCGATATTAATCAATATGTTCATCAAAATCTCCCTCGCGCAAACCTGTGAATTTCGCTATTGAGCCACAATGTCGGGATTTAATTCCATCCAATAATCCTCATTGGCAAAAAAAGGGAGCCAGATGGCTCCCAAGGGGATAGCTCATCGATAGATGAGCCAGCTGGAGAAGTTCAGGTCAATTTTTCAATCGTAGCGATAAAAACTGGTATCCACCTGCTGTGGCATAAATACGAATTTTGTTGGTGCCCACCAGGAGTTTCACCTTAGTCAGGGGCACTCGTTGCCAGTGTTCGGATTGGGGTAATGCTGCATCAACCGCAAGCGTTTCATTATTTACCCTGACGCCAATGTGGCCAGTTGCCACAGCAGACTTCACCTCGGCTAATAATTGGTAGTCACCTGCACGATCG
>JAJQJO010000031.1 GCA_021323495.1 Cellvibrio sp.
CCGCCACATTATTTACTGCCAATACAAATTTGCGCAGCACTTCTTGCGGCACCAACAATTGCAGCAAACCTTCTCCGCGCAATTGCTGGAGCGCTGCCAAGATACTACTGTCACTGTCATTCAGCCCCGGTAACGGTTCCACTTCAATAGCAGGTTGGGGTGGCGTGTACTCGACAATCGGAGCTACTGAGGCTGCGCTGCTGCTCGCCATCCCTTGAGGGGTAACGGCCATCGGAGAAGTCGTGATTTGCGATTCAGCAGGTGCATCATCACGTAAAAAAAAGAAAGCCGCCGCAACAGCGATTAACGCCAATATCACAATAACAATCATGGTAGTAGACGAATTTTTGCGCGGTTGGTAGTTATCACTCATAGCAATACCCTTTTATTTGGTGATCTTTTTGTCACAATCACTGGTAACAATTAACAGGACGGCCGATTATGGCCTAAACCTCTATAGGGGGACAGCCTTGCGCGGTCTCAGTTCCTATTTTTTGATATAGGCTAGACTGCAAACAATGCGCAGCTAATCCAGGGATCAAGATGTATGATTCGTAACCAGAATATATTTTTGCAATTTATCCGACTCTCGCAGCAGTTAATGCGGAGCGGCCTCGGTGTGTTTTTATTGATTACCCTTGGCTGTGCATCTATTAGTAGTTCACATTGGGACCAACGCTATGGCATAGCCAAACCACGTGAAATTACCGACAGCCGTAGCAAGGCAACCCTCACTTATTATAAAGATACAAGACCCATTCTTGAGCAACGCTGCGTAGTTTGCCACGGATGTTATGACGCGCCTTGCCAGCTCAAGCTGGAAGCCTACGAAGGTTTGTTGCGCGGAGCCAATCCCGAAAAAGTTTATGCAACACGGATGAGAGGGGGAGTGTTTACCCGGTTATTTGAAGATGCGCAGACCACCGCTCAGTGGCGCACCAAGGGCTTTCACCCGGTGCTCAACGAACGCAGCGATACCCCCACAGCCAATATCAATGCGGGCGTTATGGCGCAATTTCTGCAACTGAAACAAACCCATCCACTGCCAACCACCGCAATCCTGCCGGACAGTTTTGATTTTAATCTCGACAATAAACAATACTGCTCACCCATCGAAAGTTTTGCCGATTTTGCCGAAAGTAAACCGTTATGGGGGATGCCTTACGGCCTACCTGGGCTGAATCCTGACGAATATAAGATAACTATGGATTGGCTCGCGCAAGGCGCGGCCATGGGCACAGCTCCGGTGCTGCCGCCAAGCGTAGAAAACCAAATAACCGTCTGGGACAGCTTTTTTAATGGTGGCAGCCTGAAACAACAATTGGTGAGCCGCTATATTTATGAACATTTGTTTTTAGCGCAATTATTTTTCCCGGAGGCACCCGGTGTTTATTTTCGCCTGGTGCGCTCAAGTACCCCACCGGGAGAACCATTAGCGCAGATCAGCACACCGCGTCCATATGATGACCCCAAAGTCAGCCGCGTGTATTACCGTTTATGGCGAGATCCATCCAGCGTAATTGCCAAAACCCATATGCCCTATGCGCTAAGCCCGGCACGTATGAGCGAATGGCAAGGATTGTTTTTTGCTACCGACGCACAAAACAATTACGAAGTGACCCAATTACCCGCCTACGCACCTGAAGTCGCAGCTAACCCTTTTGTGACTTTTGCCGAACTACCCATCAATGCGCGCTACCGTTTTATGCTGGGCGAAGCGCAATTCACTATCATGAATTTTATCAAGGGACCGGTCTGCCGCGGACAAGTAGCGCTCAATGTAATCCAGGATCATTTTTGGGTTTTCTTTTTTTCACCTGAGACACAAAACTCCGAGCACGATGCAAAATTTTTAGCCGATAACAGCAGGCATCTGCAATTACCGGCAGAAGACGGCAACACGTTGCGGCCATTGAGCCGGTGGTTAAAATATTCAGACCTGCAAAAAGAATATCTCGTTTCCAAAGCCGCGTTTGTAAAAGGAAAAATGACCGAGGAAAAGGATTTGGGGATGCACATCCTATGGAATGGCGGGCAGGATAAAAATCCGAATGCCGCGCTGACTATTTTTCGCCACAGCGACAGCGCCAGCGTGCACCAGGGTTTGATTGGCGATCCGCCCAAAACTGCCTGGGTAATTGGCTATCCATTGCTGGAACGCATCCATTATCTATTGGTCGCCGGTTTTGATGTTTATGGCAATGCGTCCCACCAATTACTCAGCCGCCTGTACATGGATTTTTTACGCACTGAAGGCGAATTGAATTTTATCAGCCTGTTACCCAAAGAAAACCAAAAAGCGGAATTGAACTCCTGGTATCGCGATGCGGAATCCCATGTGCAAGTTTATCTCGATTCTTACATCAGCCAACTTGATTCACATGAATCCATTCACTACACCAGCAATGACCCCAAAATGGAGCTGTATCAAAAACTCAAAAGTTATTTAGGGCCGGTAAGCGAATCGCCACACAATATCCGCGCGCAAAAATTACCGGCACACAAACATCAGCTCTATGAAAAACTGCAGAGCACCAAGGGTAAACCGATCAGCTTTTTACCGCCTACAATGATCATCCATATCCCTGACCTGGGTTTGTTTACGCTGGTCCACAATAGCGCCTACTCCAATTTATCATCGCTATTTGGCGAGGATAAACGGCGCATTCCCGCCGAGGACGATCTCACTATTGCGCGCGGTATCATCGGCGCTTATCCCAATAGTTTTATGCGCGTTGAAGAACAGCAATTGGATGACTTTATCAAGCGCGTACAAGCGCTGGATTCTGAAGAAGATTATCGCGTGTTGCGCGATATCTACGGTGTGCGCCGCAGCAACCCGGACTTCTGGGCGTTCAGCGATAGAGTTCATCAGCTTTATCGCCAGAGTGAACCGGATGAGGCAGCACTTCTGGATTACAACCGCCTGGAAAATCGATAGTCCTGACAGGTGCATAATCGATTAGAAGATAGCTGCCCAATGGCAGCTATTTTTTTTGCGACTTGAAGGCAAATACAGTATCCTTCCTAATAATCACTCTCATTTACATTCAAGATACGTTTCCTATGAATACTGCCCTTGCCAGCGAAGCTTTAATCCCTGCCCTGCGTTTGGACCAATGTCGGAAGGGTGCCCATGTAAGGGTAACCGGGCTAATTGCACAGCCGCTTTTTGGCACCCAGGATGAACGGGTAAGCCTGCGCCTGAAAGAGTTGGGCTTTTTGCCCGGAGCGCCGTTAAAAGTCATAGGTTTTGGCCTTTTGGGTTCTGATCCGCTTGCAGTACAAGTCAACGGTACGAAGTTCGCCTTACGTCGCGCTGAAGCAGCCAAGATCTGTGTCGAACTTGTAGTTGTTAGTACTGCCCTTTAATTAGCCCAGCCTTTATCAGGTAGCAATAATGTCCACCCCTATTCGCTTCGCGTTGATTGGCAACCCCAATTGCGGCAAGACCTCTTTATTTAATCGCCTCACCGGCGCCCGCGCCAAAGTCGCCAATTATCCTGGCGTCACCGTCGAACGCCGCTCTGGCATGGTGACAGGCCTGACCAAACCAGCGGAATTGCTCGACCTACCCGGAACCTACAGCCTGTTTGTGACTTCCCCTGATGAGCAAGTCGCTCGCGATGTAATCCTCGGTAAGCTCGCCGGTGAGCGCCGCCCGGATTTGCTCATTGCCGTCATTGATGCCTGTAACCTGCGGCTGGGTTTGCGTTTGGTGATGGAGCTCAAAAGCCTCAACCGTCCGATGATCCTTGCACTCAACCAGATGGATGAAGCCAAACGCCGGGGGATCAGCATTAATACCGCCGCGCTGTCGCAGGCTATCGGCATACCGATTATCGAAACTGTTGCCGTGAACAGCCAGGGCGTGGCGGAGTTACGTACAACCCTGGATGGCTATGCTCAACAGTCAGCAACGCCCGCGGGTGAGCAAACACTCACTCTCAGTGACCGTCAGGAATCTGTGGAGGCGCTCTATGCCGAGATTGAAAGCATCATCAGCCAACATGTAATCCAGCCAGCGCATTTGCCGCGCTGGCAAGATCGCCTGGATTCATTGGTAATGCACCCGCTGTTAGGTTTGGTCGTGCTGTTCAGTATTTTGCTGGTGATCTTCCAGGCAGTATTCGCCTGGGCCTCCCCAGTGGTGGATCTCATTGATGCAGCTTTTTCCGGCTTGGGTTCGGTGATAGGTGCGATCTTGCCCGACGGCATCCTGAAAGATTTCCTTGTGGACGGCTTGATCGCAGGAGTGGGCGGAGTTTTGGTATTCCTGCCGCAAATCATCATCCTGTTCTTTTTTATATTGGTACTCGAAGACACCGGCTACCTCACGCGCGCTGCGTTTCTACTTGATCGACCTATGCGTGGATTGGGTTTATCCGGCCGCTCATTTATCCCTTTACTCTCCAGTTTCGCCTGCGCCGTGCCCGGCATTATGGCGACCCGGACTATCGCCGACCCGCGCGAGCGTTTTATTACCATTATGGTGGCACCGCTGATGACTTGCTCGGCACGTTTGCCAGTCTATGCATTGATCATCGCCGCCTTTATCCCGGAACAAACTGTGTGGGGGTTTTTCAACCTGCAAGGCCTGACCTTGTTTGCACTCTATTTCGCCGGTGTTGCCAGTGCCGCATTAATAGCCTGGATAATGCGCCGCCGCACCAGCGGACGAGAAGAGTTTCCGCTATTGCTCGAACTACCCACTTACCGTTGGCCAATGGCTTATCACTTGCTGATGGGTTTGCGTGAACGCGCATGGATTTTTATTCGCCGCGTAGGCACCATTATTCTCGCGCTCTCGATTGTGCTCTGGTTTTTAGCAACCTTCCCCGGTGCACCTGCCGATGCAACATTACCTGCGATTGACTACAGCTTCGCCGGTCAACTTGGCCACTTTATGCAGCCGCTATTTGCCCCACTCGGATTCAACTGGCAAATGTGTATTGCGCTTATCCCCGCAATGGGCGCGCGCGAAGTTGCGGTGAGCGCGCTGGCAACAGTCTATGCTGTCGGTGAAGAATCGATTGATGTTGCACTCGGCTCCGCATTGGCGGCAAGCTGGTCGCTACCGGTGGCCTACGCTTATCTCGCCTGGTTTGTATATGCGCCGCAATGCATTTCCACCATCGCCGTGGTCAAACGCGAAACCAACTCGGCAAAAGCAACCACATTTTTCACCATCTATTTATTTGCACTCGCCTACTTCGCAGCGTGGGCGACCTACCAGATCGCCAGCGCAATCGTGAGCTAACCGGAACTACCCAGGAGGCAGATTATGTGGCAAGAAGTGATCGTTGGAATTTGTGTCGTCGCAGCGGTGATTTTTTTAATTCGCCGCTGGGTTGTACCTTCCGCCAAAAAATCTGCTGCCTGCGGAGGTTGCGGTGGCTGTGATAAAACCAGTGAATCGAGCTGCGCTAATCCCGCTGAAAAAACACAACAATGATTTAAGGGCGCCGCTTGCTGCGCTCGCCCTTTTACTTACGCACTCCCCGTTACCGGTAGCTGGTATCCACGCCAGCGCATAATTAATCAGCCACCAATGCCGATAAATCAATCCAATAACGCGGATTATTAACGGGAGTTTCCGCTGGCAAATAAGGATTTTTTAATTCGATAATGCGTCGGTTCTTTAATTTTTCAAAACCAGAACTCACGCGCGGATGATTATAAAAAAATTGGTCGAACTTCCCGTTATCAATTAATGTTTCCATGCCCTTTTCGATTCGCTGCGCCAAGGCTTCGTTTTCTTTATTCACAAAAAAATAAATCGCCGTAGGATAGTGAAGCAAAATATTTTCCTCAACTGCCAGATCAGCATCATTGCGCTGTATGAGTTCAAACCAGGCTTCTGAAATTCCTCGCGGAAAATAATCAAACCGTTTGGCGTGAATCATACGAAATAGCGACTCAGTAGTTTCGGCGGTAGTTACGCGCAAACCATTCGCTTGCAAAATTAATGTGTCGGGCCAGTGAGTGCCTTGTCCGCCAAGAAATTTCTCCAGATCCTGTATGGTTTTGACCTGATCAAACCGCGTCTGCTCCTGTTTGCGGATTAGCAATACCCGGTAACCGAACAGGCCTTTGAACAAGGGGATGCGGATTGGCCGTAATTGTTGCTCGCGCTCCTTATCGGTCATAGTCCAGATTACAAAATTGCTTTTGTCGTTCTGCAACATATTGATCCAACGCGCCTGCGCGTAATCGCGTGGGGAAAAAATGATATCGATGATTTCATTTTCGGCCTTGCTCGCCTCAAGCGCCATGGTGAGCAGGGTGGTGAAATAATCGCTCGGCTGTTCCAATTGAGTGCTCTGCACCTTGACTGGAATATGGATTGGCTCCGCAGCCGCTGGAACAACTACCGCCAGATTAGCCAGCAACAGACACCAGCGAAGCGTGTGGGTTAAGCACTGGTGCCTATAGAAAAGGTGCCCATAGAAAATCGGCATAGCGAGCCTCAATCAAAATTGTATGCTGTAGCGCGCTACTCCTGCGTCATAAATGCTACATATTAATGACGATTAACTTCACGAAGGATAGTGGAAGATCCGTCAACCTGCAGGAATTATGCGATTGGGCACCAAGGGATGACACTCTCTATCAGCTCCCGTATAGTCGGCGTGATAACCACCATAATCTCCCAAAGGATTAGCGTCATGCAGCAAAAGTTGGAAAGCAACACATTTTTGCTTTTATTGTTACTTGTCTCGGTTGGCTTTTTGATGATCCTCAAGCCTTTTTTTGGCACCATTTTTTGGGCTTGCGCCATTAGCGTTATTTTTTTTCCGATGCACACACGATTACTCAATCGCCTGAATGGACGCCCCAATACCACCGCTTTAATCAGCGTTATGGTCTGCGTGCTAGTGGTGGTAATCCCGGTGATAGTCCTGATCAGTTCGGCAGTCGCTGAAGGCGCGGATTTTTACAAGCAATTGGAATCCGGAAAAGTAAGTCCCGACAAATACATCGACCAGGTGCGCACTGCCTTTCCAGCCGCGCAACAAATGCTGGATCGCTTCGGTGTTGATTTTGTCAGGGTAAAGGAAACAGTACTCAGTACCTCTATGAGCGTGGGTAAATGGCTGGCACAAAACGCCCTGAGCATCGGCCAAAATACCTTCAAATTATTGCTCAATACCTGCTTGATGTTGTATTTGATCTTTTTCCTGCTGCGCGATGGCCAGTATTTGATCGATCTGCTGATCCGCGCCCTGCCCATGGGTGATGCACGCGAGCGCATGCTGTTTGCCAAGTTCGGCGAAGTAACCCGCGCAACCATCAAAGGCAATGTAGTGATCGCCATTATCCAGGGCACCCTTGGTGGCTTGATTTTCTGGGCGCTCGGCATTCCCGGTGCGCTCTTATGGGGGGTGGTGATGGCCGTGCTGTCGCTGATTCCCGCCGTTGGCCCGGCAATTGTCTGGGCACCGGTCGCAATTTACCTGTTTGCCAATGGCGAGAGTATGAAAGCCACTATCCTGGTCGCAGTCGGGGTTGGCGTGATTGGCCTGGTTGATAATATCCTTCGCCCGATTCTAGTCGGGCGCGACACCAAGTTACCCGATTATGTAGTGCTTCTTTCCACCCTTGGCGGCCTGGGGCTCTTTGGTATCAATGGCTTTGTGATTGGGCCTTTGGTGGCTGCGCTTTTTATCGCCTTTTGGGGCATTTTTATGCGCGAAGTGAATGTGCCGGTTCCGGATGAAGGGGATGTTGTTGCAGAAAACCCCAAGGCATCGGCCGACTGATCTGCTAGACTGCGCGACCTTTTCCTCTGAGGCTCCGCCTTTGGCAGGGCCTCGATTCCTTTTGTGAGATTTGATTATGTCTAACCAATTCAAGAGCGTTGAAGAGCTCGTGAGCTACGGCATTGGCCGTCAAATGGGTCAACAATTGGCCAGCAATCCTTTTGATGGCGTATCGCCAGCGGCTGTCGCACAAGGGGTACTGGACGCGCTCAATGATGTTGAAATGCCCTACAGCAACGAAGCAATGCAGAGCGCCTTTGAAGAAATCAATACCCGCATGCAAGCCAAAGAAGCTGAAAAGCATGGGGAACTGGCAGGTGCCGGTGAGGCTTTCCTGGCTGAAAATGCCAAAAAAACCGGTATCACTGTGACCGCATCCGGTTTGCAGTATGAAGTGATCACCCAGGGTACCGGTGCGATTCCGACTGCTACCTCCAAAGTAAAGACCCATTACCACGGTACGTTGATTGACGGCACTGTGTTTGACAGTTCAGTCAAGCGCGGCCAGCCCATTGATTTCCCGGTCAACGGTGTAATCGCCGGGTGGACTGAAGCCCTGCAACTGATGCCCGTTGGTTCCAAGTGGCGTTTGTATGTACCGCACAACCTCGCCTACGGTGAGCGCGGCGCAGGTGCCAGTATTGCGCCTTTCTCGACGCTGATTTTTGATGTTGAGTTGATTGATATTGTTGGGTGATTTCTCGCTGACATGACCACCAGCGTGGGCTCCGGGGTGACCTTTTTCGACACTCCGTGAACCCATCCCTGGAGGTTCGGATGTGGCCGCCGCAGTCATTCCATACATATTGCGGCACTTCCCACATCCATGTGGGTCGTCCATGCCACATACGGTCTCAAAGATCACCCCGAACCCCTGCTTCATCGCAACCGTCCAGTAATCTTTCTCCTCCCAAATAAATACTTTTTCTGTTGTTGGATTTTCCATGTGGTTTAAAAATTTACGTTTGTATCGCCTCACTGAACAGTGGACTATTTCCGCTGAAGACTTAAATGAAAAGCTCGCCGAATTTTGCTTTAACCCTTGCGGTAGCCTCGACCCGATGCGTTATGGCTTTGAGCCGCCGCTCGGGCGCCACGGCAGCGAGTTTGTGCATGTGACTAATGGTTACGTAATGGTTTGCGCCAAGAAGCAGGAAAAAATCCTGCCCGGCGGAGTGATCAAAGAACAGCTGGAAGAAAAGATCCAGTCGATTAATGAAGCCGAATCGCGCCCCGTTGGCCGCAAAGAGCGCGACACATTAAAAGACGAAATTATCTTTTCGCTTCTGCCCAAAGCTTTTACTCGTTCAAGCCTGGATTACGCCTATATCGCCCCGCAAGAAAACCTCATTGTAGTGAACTCATCCTCGGCCAAACGCGCAGAAGATTTATTGAGTAAATTGCGCGAGGCGTTGGGTAGTTTGCGCTGTTTGCCCGTCACTCCAAAAAATATTCCCACTCAGGTGATGACCCATTGGCTGCGCGAGAGCCAGGCACCGCACCAATTTGAGTTGGGGGAGGAAGTAGAGTTGCAGGCCGCGAAAGATGGCCGGGTAATCCGCTGCAAGAAACAGGATTTAACCGCGACCGAGATTATCAACCATCTGGAAAGCGGTATGCATGTGAGCAAAATAGCACTGGTCTGGAAGGAGGCGATTAGCTGCATCATTGACGATCAGGTCGCCGTTAAACGCCTTAAATTTGAGGATTCAATCAGCGATAAAGCCAATGAACGCAACCCGGAAAGCAAAGTAGAGCAATTTGATGCTGACTTCGCGATCATGGCGCTTGAATTGTCAAACTTTATTCAGGCATTATTGGCTGCATTCGGTGGTGAAGATGATTCATTGCTGGATAACTGAGGCTCGGAAATACTTTTAAGATATGCTTAAGTAAGGCCTGTTAGTTTCACAAGGGATTGGTGCTTCACCCTGAAGCCCGAGAACACAATGCAGTACAAAATTACCCTTGTGGATAATAATAATGCGATCCCTACTTGTTTTCAGCCAGCGGCAAGTGTCGCTGGCGCTAAGTATTTATATTGGTGTAGTCCTCAATAGCGCCTGTCTGATACGCAATGGTGCGGCGGGAGGCTGGCTTGAAGCGTTTTCTGCCTCGCTGTCAGCCATCGCGCTCTTCGCTTTCTGCTATCTCCTCATCAGCTTTTTCAGCCTGTTTGGCCAAGCTACTTATAAATTACTCGCTGTCTTTACACTCCTGGCCTCTGCTGCCGCCAGTTACTACATGACATTTTTTAATGTAGTGATCGGGTACGGGGTGATTGTTTCCACGCTGACATTGGATATCGATTTAAACGCTGAAGCACTTGGCCACGAATTTTTGTTGTGGTTTCTCCTGGTCGGATTAGCGCCCTGCCTATGGTTGGGGTGCACTCGCCTGACGAATGATCTTTACAGCCAACGCTGGCAGAGCTTCAAAGTATTTTCCAAAAAATTGGCCCCTGCTGTCGGCATGCTGCTGGTGTTAAATTTCAGTATCAATACCATCGTCAAACTTACCGAAGATCAAGCGCGGAAAAATAACCAATATACCGCGAGCGTCGGCGGCATTATTGCGCACTCTTATTTGCCCACCAACTGGATTGCCAGCCTCGCAATCTATGCGCATCAGCTCGGTAAAGAAGATAAAAGCACCAAACAACTTTACGACCCGAGCAAACATTTCACCTACCAACCAACTCCCGCGCTCGATGATTTATTTGTTGTGTTTGTGATTGGCGAAACTACACGCTGGGATCACATGGGACTGTTTGGTTATGCGCGGGATACCACGCCTTTGCTTGCACAGGAACCCAACCTGATTGCCTTGCGCGGCACCTCCTGTGATACCGCCACCAAACTATCACTGCGCTGTATGTTTGTGCGTGAAAACGGCACCGAAGACGACGACCAACGCACACTTAAAGAACGCAACGTATTTTCAGTGATGCGCAAACTGGGTTTTACTTCGGAATTATTCGGCATGCAAAGCGAAGCCTGGTTTTATTCCAGCCTGGATGCCAACAGTTATGAAATCCGCGAAATTATTGCCTCGGAATATGCCCATAGCAAACGTCCTATTGACGACATGCTATTAGTCGATCAAATGGAAAAATCCATCAAGAAATACCAGCAGGGAAAACATCTGGTGGTACTGCACACCAAAGGTTCCCATCACATGTATAGCCAACGCTATACACGTGAGTTCGCACGCTTTACCCCGGAATGTATGGACGTAGACGATAGCTGCACCAAACAACAATTAATAAACTCGTTTGATAATTCCGTGCTCTATGTAGATTACATGTTGAAAAATTTATTCGATAAACTGCGCAATAAAAATGCAATGGTGTTTTATGTACCCGACCACGGCGAATCCATAGACGAAAATCATCACTTCCATGCGACCCCCAAAGAAATGGCACCACCAGAGCAATTCCGTGTACCGTTTATGGTCTGGGCGTCGGATAAATTTATCGCCCAACCACTGAACCAACAATTTTTTACGAATCTTGAACAGCGTGAAAAAAATGGTTTCAATCCCCATCATGAGCAAATTTTCGATAGCGTGTTAGGTTGTATTGGTTACTCATCGCCCGATGGTGGTATTAATGCGCAGAACAATTGGTGCAGTGACAATCCAACCTCAATGGCCTTCGACAATCACCCGACGCGCCTCACCCAGCGTTAGATAAAAACGCAGCACGCCTTTAATCGGTTTGATATTGGCGTGCGCAAGCGTACGGAATATTTGTGGGGGGATATCAGTCAGAATTAATTCGGTGTTATTTTTTTCGCACTTGGCGATTAATTTATCGAGCGATGACAATCCGCCCGCATCCAGCAGCGATACTTCTTTTAACGAAAGAATAATATGCTGCTGTTCCGTGCACAGCATTGAAAGCTCGCCAAACACCCGATCAGCCGCCGCAAAAAATAATGGCCCACTGATGCTGAATGCGCGCCAGTTTTCCGGTAAACGCAGATTGCCATCAGCAGCAGCGCCTTTAAGAGTCACGTCATCCACATGGGTCATGGCTGCAATTTCTTTCATAAATAAAAGCGCAGCCAACACAATACCCGCAGTAATGGCGATTACCATATCGAACACAACCGTTAACACAAAACAGGTGATAAATACCCAGATATCGCCGCGCGGCGCGGTTCTAATCAAATGTACCGCTTTATGTGCTTCGCTCATCTTCCAGGCGACCATCACCAGGAGTGCGGCCATCGCGGCCATTGGCAAATAAGCAAGTAGCGGTGCGAGAGCAACCAAACCGAGCAATACCACCAGGGCATGGATCATTCCCGCAACCGGGGATTCCGCCCCCGCTTTAACATTCGCCGCGGAACGCGCCAGCGCAGCGGTTGCAGTGATGCCGCCAAAAAAGGGCGTGATGATATTGGCTATACCCTGCCCCAACAGTTCGCTATTAGCACTGTGGCGTTTGCCCGACATGCCATCCAGCACCACTGCACACAATAAAGATTCAATCGCACCAAGCATGGCAATCGCAAACGCGGCGGCAAGTAAATCCTGCACCATGCGCGAGCTCCATTGAATCGATTCGCCATTGGCACCGGCTTGCAACCAGGGCCACTCAAATTGGGGGAGCTGCGGTGGAATCCCAAAACCGGTAGTACCATCAGCGAGCGTATAGGAAAAACGCGAGCCAATTGTATCGACCGCAAAACCGGATTGATCCAGCAACAAAGCCACCAGAGTGCCGACAATAATCGCAGGTAAATGTGCCGGGACAGGCAGCTTTAACAAGGGCCACAACAGCATAGTGATAAAAGTCACCGCAGCGACAACTAGACTCGGCCAATAAAATTCAGGTAAATGTTGTAACAACAACCAAAGCTTTTCCAAATAATGTTCCGGCATGCCTGTGAATGACAAACCAAAAAAATCCTTTATTTGCAACGTGGCAATTACCACCGCAATGCCGGCAGTAAAACCGAGTGTTACCGCCTCGGGAATATATTCAATCAAACGTCCCAAACGCAGTAGCGCCATCACCACCAAAATCCCACCCGCCATCAGGCTCGCCACCAGCAACCCGCCCAAACCATATTTTTGCGCGATGGGATAGAGGATAACGACAAATGCAGCAGTAGGGCCGGAAACACTAAAACGCGAGCCACCGAGAAGCGGAATTAAAAAACCAGCAATAATTGCCGTATATAAACCGTACTGCGGTGCAACACCGCTAGCAATAGCGAGCGCCATAGCCAATGGAATTGCAATAATGCCAACGGTAATGCCCGCTAATAAATCGCGCATGAAACGCGGCGCACCATAAGTTTCTGTAAAACAGGCTTCGCGTAGCGCGTGTGCGATACGAAGGGAAAATAAATGCGCACGATGGGGCATGTACAACTCCGGAAAAATCGATAGAGCGCAATATCAGGCAGTATCCACGCCAGATATTTACGTCTGGCCACCAAATCGGCCAATCGACACAAAGGCGGCGTATTCAAAGTGTAGCGAGCTATAATGCCGCCCACATTGTTCTGGATCACTTACTTTGACTTGAGAGACATATTATGAGCCTGATGTATCGCAGCATGATCGGTGCACTCTGCGCACTTACCCTCGCCTGCAGCAAAACCCCTGAACTATCGAAAGTCGAAGGTTTTGCCCAAGGCACTACTTATCATCTCACCTTCGTATTGCCGGCCGATTCCACTGCTACATTGACAAGCATTGAACAGGCAGTGAACGATGAATTTGCGCGTATGGATAAAGCCCTGTCCAACTACCGTGACGATTCCAATATCGAGCAATTCAACGCACAAAAAACCACGGACGTACTGGCTGTTGATGCCGAACTGGTTACCCTGGTGGAGGAAGCGCGCAAAGTGCATCGCGCGAGCAATGGTTGTTACGACCTCACGATCAAACCACTGTTTGATTTGTGGGGCTTTAAAAAGGATGTGTTCAGCCCTCCCTCGGATACAGAACTTGCACAGACCATGGCGGTGATTGGATTAGACAATCTGGAAACCCTGGACGCGACCCATTTGCGCAAGGAAATTCCCAACCTGCGTATTGATATATCGTCGATCGGCCAGGGCTATAGCGTTGGGCAAATTGTGAAAGTGTTGGAACAATTTGGCGTGCAGGATTATCTGGTGGAAATCGGCGGCGAATTACAAACCAAAGGCAAGAAACCCGATGGTGAAAGCTGGCGCATCGCTTTGGAAAAACCGCTTCCCAACGAGCGAAAGATGCACAAAATTGTCAGCTTTGATAGCGGTGCACCTATGTCATTGATGGCATCCGGAACCTATCGCCATTACTTTGATAGCAATGGCAAACGCTACAGCCATATCCTCGACGCCCGCTCGGGAAAACCCATCGAACACAATACTGTTTCAGTTGCGGTGCTGCACCCCAACCCAACCATTGCCGATGCATGGTCTACTGCGCTGCTATGTTTAGGCAGCAGCGAAGGCTTAAAAGCCGCAAATGACAATAATCTCGCCGCGCTATTTATTGATCAACAAGGCGAGCAATTAATTGAATCGCAAAGCAAGGCGATGGATGACATGAAGGATGTAAGTTTTAAACAGCCGTAAGCGCAACGTGGACTGCATCACAATACCGCAGGGTTTTACATACCGATGCCGCTGGTTTAAATCGCTGTTTAACAATCATCGGCTAGGCTAAAGGGATACCACTTGAGGACTGCCAATCATGAAACTCATCTACACCCACGAAAACCGCTTTCTGGTCGGTAACGCCCACAATATTCTCGAGCAGGCCGGGATCCGTGTGGTGTGGAAAAACGAATTCGCTTCCAGTGCGATTGGTGAGATATCGCCCTTTGATACCTGGCCGGAGCTATGGGTGGTGGATGACGCAGACTACGACCAGGCGACAACAATAATTTCCAGCGCGCTCAGCAAGCCTAATGCACCTGAATGGGTCTGCAAAAGCTGCGCTGAAAATAACGATGCGGCATTTGAACTGTGCTGGAATTGCCAAACTGAAAAAATGGAAACTGCACAATGAAACACGTTTTACTGAGCATCCTGTTACTGGCACTATCGATCGACTCATTTGCCAATACCGCCATGACGGTAATGAGTTACAACATTCGCTGCGGATCATGCGAACCGAAGGAAGACCCCAACAACTGGGAAAAACGTAAATACTTTGTGGCGCACCTGATAAAAACCCACAACCCCGACGTCATTGGTTTACAAGAAGCAGAACTCTTTCAAATTGAAGACCTGGTAGAAATGCTGGATGAATATTCATGGATGGGCGTCGGCCGTGACGACGGCAGGGACAAAGGTGAAACTACAGCAATTTTATTTCGCAAAGCCCGCCTGTCACTACAGGGGCAACAGACAATCTGGTTGTCACCGACACCACTGCAACCTTCGCGCGGTTGGGACGCAGCGTTTCGGCGCACCCTGAGCATCGCAAAATTACTCGACGCGCGGTCCAAAAAAACGCTTTATATTTTTAATACCCATTTGGACAACGAAGGGGAAACCGCACGGCAGGAAGGTGCAAAATTACTCTTGAGTGAAATTGCCAAAGTTGATGCTGCATCACCCGTGTTCGCAACGGGCGATTTTAATTTTACCGCCACTGCAAAGGGCTATGAAATTATTACCCAAACACTCGCTGACGCCGAAAAAACCTCAACCACTCCAGCAACAGGCGGAGGGAAAACCTACAACGGTTTTGGCGAAAACAAAGAGCCCGACAACAAAATTGATTTCGTCTTTGTGAAAAAATTGATGAAAGTG
>JAJQJO010000341.1 GCA_021323495.1 Cellvibrio sp.
CTGACGCAGGGATATATCCGCCAGACTGACGGGACCTTGGTCACTGTGCAGTGCCAGATCAAGCATGGCAGTGACGGCATAACGGCCTTTGGTGGTAAGTCTCATAGCGGAGGAGCCTCGCTGCAAAATCCCGGATTAATGTGTTCCCGTCCACACCCGAAAAACACTCAAATGCAGGCGCGACGCCAATTCCGAGTATTTTACTCAAGTATTCCTTTTTTTCCAACGTCCAATTTGTCGCCGTTACCCTGGACGCATTTGCCTGGCCTATTCGGCCGGTTTATCGCCTTTGGTCAGCTCCCGCATCGACTCCAGGCCTGGGTTCAAACCGAACTTGTGCATGACTTTACCGCTGTAGTGCACGTAATTCTGCACGGCAGTCAGCACGCCGCGCAGGATATTAAGCTCCATCTGGTCCATCCTCACCCGGTTATAAAGGCGGCGCAAGCGGGTCATGGTTTGCTTGGGATTATCGCGGTCGAGGAAATTCAATTCGGCAAGGGTCTGTTCCAGATGTTCGTAATAGGTCTCCATTGCCTGGGCTTCTACCGGTGGCATATCCCATTGATGTTGTGGGAGCGTATTGCCCTCCACCGCCTGTAAATAGGCCATACGGATTTCATAACTGATCACCTGTACGGCCGTTGCCAGATTAAGGGAGCTGTAATCAGGGTTAGCAGGGATATGTACATGGTAATTGCATTTATGCAGCTCTTCATTAGTCAGGCCACGATCTTCGCGCCCGAATACCAAAGCTACTTCATGGCTCGCCGCTTCCACCCAGACACTCTCCCCACATTGACGGGGATCCAGGAGCGGCCAGGGAATGCGACGCTCACGGGCACTGGTGCCTACCACCAGACTGCAACCGGCAATAGCATCATCCAGGGTTTCTACAACTACGGCATCATCCAACACATCGGTGGCACCGGCTGAACGCCAAACAGCTTTGTCCGACGGGTATTCCTGCGGCGCTACCAGATACAGGCGCGACAACCCCATGTTTTTCATCGCCCGCGCTGCACCGCCAATATTGCCAGGGTGACTTGTATTAACCAAAACGATACGGATATTGGCAAAGGGCTGGGCAGACATAGGCGAATCTCGGCAACTAAAAAGGATTTGGCAAATACGGACGCAACAAAACGGCGCGCAGTATACAGTCACTTATCACTAGCCTCTAGTGAGGAGTTGCGGCTATACTGCGCGCCCTCGGCGAGAGGTGCAAAGCAAGAGTTGCTTACGTCACCTGCGGCCCCGCTCTTTATACAATCCCTACCCCTGAATTAGTGCTATCTAATCGATACAGTCCTAATGCTTGATTAACATTGGCTTATAAGCTTTTTAATTTTTAGCTTACTGAATGGTGCTTTATGGAACCCATGTTGACGATTGCCTTGCGTGCCGGACGCAAAGCTGCCGAGTTGATTGAACGCGCATTTGAACGCGTTGACCTGTTAACGATCGAAACCAAAAGCCGCAACGACTATGTAACTGAAGTCGATAAAGCCGCTGAAAAAGAAATTATTTACCATCTCCGTAAAGCCTACCCCGACCACAGCATTCGCGGCGAAGAAGGCGGACACCAACCTGGCAAAAACCCCGATTATGAATGGATTATCGATCCGCTCGATGGCACCACCAATTTTATTCACGGGGTACCTCACTTCTCTGTCTCCATCGCTTGCAAATACAAAGGCCAGATTGAACACGCCGTCGTTATCGACCCTATCAAACGCGAAGAATTTACCGCTAGCCGTGGCCGTGGTGCCGCACTGAATGGCCGCCGTTTGCGCGTATCTACCCGTCGCAACCTTGAAGGCGCACTCATTGGCACTGGTATTCCTTTTAGTGGATATGCGTTCGAACATATCGTCCCTTACCTCGCCTGTGTGCAAGAAATTGCCGGACAAACATCCGGTATTCGGCGCTGCGGTTCAGCCGCATTGGATTTGGCTTATGTTGCTGCGGGCCGTTTTGATGCTTTCTGGGAAATGAATTTAAACGAGTGGGATATTGCGGGCGGAATCCTGTTAGTGAAAGAAGCCGGCGGTTTGATCAGCGACTTTAATGGCGGTGCCGATTATCTGGAAACCGGCCATATTGTGTGTGGTTCACCTAAAGTGTTTAAACCGATCCTGCAAGTAGTGCAAAAAAATCTTGGCCATCTGAAATAAGTGTTGCCCAAAAATGCAATAAAAAACGGCGAGCAGTTCAAACTGGCTCGCCGTTTCTTTATCCAGCCGCAAGAATTTTTACTCTGCCAAATGTACTGCAATCGCATCCCAACTCGCGCGGATTATATGATCAAGCATTGCATCATCCACCACCACAAAACCTTGCAGCGATTTGCGCGCGATTTCGAAATAAGGCTCAAATGCCAGCGAGAATAAAATTTCGTCGGGAAAATCTTTCAATAGGCCCTGTTCACGTCCACGCAGAAAAAAGGTAAACAACGGCTCAAGCACTACTTTCGCTTCTTCATGACGGTTGCGCAATAAATCGGGTGGTAAATGATCAAACTGGCCCTTGCTCAGGATGATGGCCGGTTGCTGTTTAAACAAGCTCCAAAAACTCCGGCACATACGATGGAACTGTTGGTACAAGGAAAGATTCTTATCTGCCGTGACAAAAACTTCTCGCCCTACCGTTTCAATAATCTGGCTATGTAATTTCTTGATCAGGTCTTCACGGTCCGCAAAATATAAATACACAGTACCGGTAGCGACGCCCGCTTCTTTAGCAACGTCCCGGATTGAAAAGCCATGGAATCCGCGACTCGCCAGCAGATTTAATGTAGCGGCGAGAATAATGTCGCATTTGTTACCCGTAATTTCTGTCATTGGTTAGACCCCTATTCCCTTGGGCGCGCGGGAAACCAGCGCTCCGCCAAACGGAACACCACTACAAAAAATACCGGGACGAAGAAAATCGCTAATACCGTTGCCGAGAACATACCGCCAAACACACCGGTACCAATCGCATTCTGGCTCCCGGAACCGGCCCCGGTACTTAACACCAAGGGTGTTACACCGAGCATAAATGCAAGCGAGGTCATGATAATCGGACGCAGGCGCATTCGCACGGCTTCCCTGGTTGCCTGTAGCAAATCCATACCCTCCTCATACAAGGACTTGGCAAACTCGACAATCAGGATCGCATTTTTGGCCGCCAGGCCGATCGTGGTTAACAAACCTACCTGGAAATAAACATCATTCGACAAGCCCCGCCCCATCGCAAATAACACCGCACCAATTACCCCCAGAGGGACCACCAATATCACTGCAAACGGCACTGACCAACTTTCATAGAGCGCTGCCAAACACAAAAATACAATCAGGATCGAGAGCGCATAGAGCAGCGGTGCCTGGTTGCCGGATTCACGCTCCTGGAATGACATACCGGTCCACTGGTAACCAATACCGGCGGGCAATTTTGCAATAATTTCTTCAACTGCCAACATTGCATCACCCGAGCTGATTCCCGGTGCGCCCTGCCCGATCACATTTAACGATGACACGCCGTTGTAGCGTTCAAGACGCGGCGAACCGTAGATCCAGCGGCCGGACGTAAACGCCGAGAAAGGTACCATCTCGCCTTTGCCGTTGCGCACGTACCAATTTCTTACATCCTCCGGCAACATGCGGTATTGCGCCTCGCCCTGGACAAATACTTTTTTCACGCGCCCCTTATCGATAAAGTCGTTTACGTAAGATGCAGCCCACACGGTTGAAAAAATGGCATTCACATCGCTAAGTGAAACCCCAAGGGCGGCCGCCTTTTCCTGATTCACATCCAATTTGAATTGTGGATTATCTTCCTGCCCGTTAGGACGCACACCAACCAAGCGTTTATCTTGCGCCGCCATGCCCAGGAATTGGTTGCGTGCCTGCATCAAGGCTTCATGCCCCAAACCGCCCAGATCTTGCAGTTGCACGTTAAATCCGGAGGAAGTGCCTAATTGCGTAATTGCTGGCGGCACAAACGGGAACACCATTGCATCTTTTATTGTGGAAAACGCCCCCATCGCACGCGCGGCAATCGTTTTCACATGCAAGGATTCGTCAGTACGCTCGCTCCAATCTTTCATTCCAACAAAGGCGATACCGTTATTTTGGCCACGTCCGCTGAAACTAAAACCAATGACCGAAAATACCGAGCGCACCGCCGCCTGTTCATTTTCCAAATAATGTTTTTCAATTTG
>JAJQJO010000032.1 GCA_021323495.1 Cellvibrio sp.
TGTTTATCTTTTACTATCGCAACAGTGCCATAGACGGCGAGTGCCGTGATGGCGTTTTGAAACAATGGGCCAGGTTCCTTGTTGGGTGCTGATGCATTCCATTGCACAATGTTTAAATGCGCTGCGTCCCACAACACCGGATAGCTGGCAGGCGCATCCGGTGCCTGTACATTTTCCGGCATGTTGATCGCTTCCGCGGCAATCGCATTAAATATCTGCCCAAATGCATCTAACCTGCCATGACCATAGGGCACCTCCGTTGCATTGACAGCAAAATGTTTTTCCAATTCAGCAATGCGGGTTTGCAGTTGGGTTTTTAATAATTCAGGAGTCAGTAATTCAGGAGCTAGTGTGGTCGCAGGTTCGGCTGCGATAACCCGCTGTGAGAAACGTGAAAATTTTTCATCGCTGATGAAGGTTGCTTGTAGAGCCGCTAATGCCGCCTGTTCAAATTGCGTGTAATTAATCAGTGCCGCGCCACCATCAATACGAACGCGCTGACCCTTGATGATCAATTGCCCGGTGTGGCATGCAGCGCAAGTGAAGCCAATGTAATCGCCATTTTTTTTATCGCTGTCGCGCGCCAATCCGACCGGCAAACCATCCGGATTATATTGATCTGCATGGGAGGTGATAAAACCCATTGCGGCCATGTGTTGGTCATTGCGAAATGCGGCAGTGCTATTGGGTTGTTCCAATGCGAGGAACCAGATGTAGGGAATAAGGCGGGAACCAAAGGAGGTGAAATATACGGCTTGGCGGGTGTGCTGATCCCAGCCCTGGTGCAGATAAACAGTGTCATCTACCACAGGTTCTGTAGCCTGATTGTCAGCGTTACAGACACTACAACGAAGAAAACTTATTACAAAAAAAATTCCAAAGAATACCGCTTTAATCATACTGCATCCTCAACATTTTATGGCTGCACCAATCATCCTGTAACCGGTGCAGCCCTATTTGATAGGACGAGTGCTTTCTTCTCCTTGCGTCTTTTTCACCTCACATTAATTGCGTTTACCCATTAACAGTTATAAAAATCCGATAGAGGCTACTACCAAATTACTATAGACCCGATTTCCAACAAAAACATTACAGCAGCTAACGCCGCCCCCCTAGTAGAGAACCAAGGATACCGCGCACGATTTGCCGTCCGAGGTTACTGCCAATGGCACGCGCAGCACTCTTGGCAAACGCATCAACTGCTGTGTCACGCTTGGCACTGGCTCGCTCAGCTTGTTGTTGCGCTCGCGCTTGCTCTTTATTAAAACGTTCTTGTTCTTTTTGTTGTTGTTTAAAAATACGCTCTTGCTCTACACGCAGTTGCTCCTGGATTTTTTGTTGTTGGTCCGTCTGCGTTTGTTGGGCAATGCGACCTTTTAAAACTTCATAAGCCGATTCACGATCAATTATTTGGTTATAAATCGCTTTGTAGGGTGAACGCGCCATGACATCCACACGTTCTTCTTCTGTCAACGGGCCGATGCGCGCGGCAGGGGGCGCAACCATTACCCGCTCTACTTGAGTAGGCGAACCCTTTTCATCCAATACTGATACCAATGCTTCGCCTATTCCCAATTCGGTAATGGCCGCTTCGGTTGAAAATGCGGGATTGGGGCGGAAAGTTTGTGCAGCAATTTTTACTGCTTGTTGATCTTTGGGAGTGTAAGCGCGCAGTGCGTGTTGCACGCGGTTACCCAGTTGGCCGAGCACAGTGTCAGGAATATCTGCCGGGCTCTGGGAAATAAAATAAATGCCCACGCCTTTGGAGCGAATCAAGCGCACTACTTGTTCAATTTTATCGACCAGTAATTTGGGGGCACCATTAAATAACAAATGGGCTTCATCAAAAAAGAACACCATTTTGGGTTTTTCCGCATCGCCCTGTTCGGGTAAATTTTCAAATAATTCGGAAATTAGCCAGAGCAAAAATATTCCGTAGAGTTTGGGTTGGTTGACCAAGGTGGTGGCATCGAGGATATTAATTACACCTGTGCCTTCCAGGGTGACTTGCATCAGGTGATTTAAATCCAGTGCAGGCTCTCCAAAAAACTGGTCGGCGCCCTCCTGTTCCAACATCATCAACCGGCGCTGGATTGCAGCGATACTCGCTTCGCTAATTCCACCGTATTCATCCTCAAGGGTTTTGCGTTCATCCTTCATCCAATTGAGCATGGCTTGCAGATCTTTTAGATCCAGCATCAACATGCCCTGGTCATCGGCAATTTTAAACGCGGCATAGAGCACGCCGGTTTGGGTTTCGTTGAGATCAAAAAAATTAGCGAGTAACAGCGGGCCAAAATCCGAAATGGTGGCGCGCACCGGATGGCCTTTTTTTGCGTACAAGTCCCAAAAAATGCAGGGAAATAAACGCTGCTGGTAATCGGTTATATTCATCAGCTGCACCCGTTCATCCACTTTGGGATGGGGCTTGCCCGCTTTGGCGAGACCAGATAAATCACCTTTGATATCGGCCATAAACACCGGCACACCCGCTTTGGCAAAACCCTCGGCGAGCACTTGCAAGCTCACGGTTTTTCCCGTTCCTGTTGCTCCGGCAATTAACCCATGGCGATTGGCCATACGCAAATTCAATTGCACCGACTGGGTGCCGTTACCGCCGATAAGAAAATGGGTGGTCATAACAACTCCTGGAAAATAATTGTTTTTATTGCTGCTGGATTATTGTTGTTGGCTCACTGTTGCTGGAACTCGGCAAAAACTTCAATCGCAACCTGGTCGCCAATGGCGGGAACTAGATAATCGATCCCATAAGTCGAGCGGTTAAATGCGCTGGTGGCCGAGAAACCCAGAGTATAGAAGCCGGTGAGCATATTGTTAGCACCACCGTTAAACGTGACTGTTAAATTAATTGGCGCAGTCACGCCATGCAGGGTTAGCTCACCGGCAAAGACCGCGGAATTCGGATCAAGCACACTGACGCTGATGGTTTTAAAAAATGCCTGGGGATATTTGTCGGTATCTAACCAACTGCTCCCACGCAACGTTTGTTCGAGGTCGGGGTTGTTGGCATCGAGACTGGCGACATCAATCACTGCTGATAATTTTGCGGCGGCGATATTGGCGGGATCAAATTGCAGGCTGGCATCCACTTTATTAAAGCGGCCGACAAAAGTGGATAGCCCCATATGATTGATTTTAAACAAGACTGCGACATGGGTTTGGTCGAGCTTATAATTACCCTTTTCCAATTGCGTGATGCCGGTTGTTACGCTCGGTTTGATTAAACTGCCGCAACTTGCAAGGCACGCACTGATAAACATCGCGATAACTATTTTGATAAAACCATGCTGCACAGCGTCAACTCCTTCACATCAATACCCGATAGTCGTTATATAAATGCGCACTACATAAATAGTCGTCACATAACTGGCGCTTTCACTTTGTGTTTTGCGTAGAACTGACGCAACTGGTGTTTGGGGGTTTTGGTCAGGGTATGCATAAACCCAAACGACAATTCATCAATTTCATGCTGCGCACGCAATTCCGCCAGCAGGCTTAACCACAGATGCGCCGTGACTTCTGCATCCGCCAGGGCGCGGTGATAAACCCCATCATTCGGCAAATTTTTATAATGAGCCAAGGTTACCAACTGGTGATTAGGTGCATTTTGAAAGATGCGGCGTGCCGCCAACAAACTACACGCGATGCCGCCACTGTAGGATTTTTTTATCCGCTTGAATTCTGCGCGCAAAAAACGCTCATCAAAGCTGGCATTGTGCGCGACCAGATTGCGGCCGGCGATAAAATCGTAAAAATCGCCCATCACCGCGTTATTGTTGCGCGCCGCCTTTACCATCCCATTGGTGATGCCGGTCAGGTTTTCAATAAACAGTGGAATGCGTACGCCGGGGTTCATCAATTGCTGGAAACGGTCAGTGATTCTTCCGTTCTCAATCAACACCGCACCAATCTCGATCGAGCGATCACCCATATCGGGAGAGAGACCGGTGGTTTCAAAATCGAACACTATCAAGCTATCGGCGGGCAGTGCGTGGAAATCATTACTCATAGATCAATAGGCCAGAAAAAATCGCAATAAAAAAGGGATGCACCAGACCCGGCACATCCCTCTTTTGGCCCGCTGCGTACATCATGCAGCACAGTGTATTAATCCGGCAGGGTGATATTCAATTCCAACACCGAGCAATTGTCGGAATTGTCGAGGTTGACGGTCACCTGGTCGGATTCGATATGAATATACTTACGGATTACCGCAATGATTTCCTGCTGCATTTGCGGCAGAAAATCCGGCTGGTTGATATTGCGTTTGGTGCGCTCGTGCGCAACGATAATCTGCAAACGCTCCTTGGCGACCGAGGCCGACGAGGGCGCGCGCTTTTTGATAAGAAAATCAAGAATACTCACGGCTTATACCCCCAGCAAACGCTTCAGGAAACTTTTCTTTTCCGCTTCCAGGAAACGATGCGGAATATCTTTGCCCAGCAGACGATCAACAGCGTCGTTATAGGCCTGGCCGGCCGGTGTAGTTTCATCGAGGATCACCGGAGTACCCTGGTTAGATGCTTTTAACACCGCTTCCGATTCCGGAATTACGCCGAGCAACGGAATCGCCAGAATTTCTTCAACGTCATTCACGCTGAGCATTTCGCCCGCTTCAACACGCGTGGGGTTGTAGCGAGTCAATAACAAATGTTCTTTAATGGGTTCAAGGTTTTGTTCAGCACGGCGCGATTTGCTTTGCAAAATACCGAGAATACGATCCGAGTCGCGCACCGACGATACTTCCGGATTGGTCACTACAATGGCAACGTCAGCAAAATACAAGGCCATCAGGGCGCCCTGCTCAATACCGGCGGGAGAATCGCATACAATAAATTCAAAATCCTTGGCGAGCTCGTTGATAATGGTTTCAACACCTTCGCGCGTCAACGCATCTTTATCGCGGGTTTGCGACGCGGGCAGGATGTACAGGCCTTCGGTGCGTTTATCTTTGATCAACGCCTGGTTCAAGGTGGACTCGCCTTTAATCACGTTTACAAAATCGTAAACCACGCGGCGTTCGCATCCCATAATCAGATCCAGATTACGCAGGCCTACGTCGAAATCGATGACCACCGTTTTGTGGCCGCGCATGGCCAAACCAGTGCTGATTGCTGCGCTGGATGTGGTTTTGCCCACACCGCCTTTACCTGATGTAACAACGATAATCTTGGCCAAGGGAGGCTCCTGTAAAATATCCAAAGTCTAAAAAAACCAACATCCACAGCAATAACAATAAATGGATGTAGAAAATTATTTGCCTAACGTCTTAATTATTTGCCCGTGTTAATTACCCGGTGTTTTAACTACTGGTTTTAACTACCGGTTTAACTACTGATAAGTGCCTCAACAATTACTTTTTCACCCTTGAGCGAAACTTGCACGGGCTTTTTCAATAACTCTTTCGGGAGTGAATCCTGCAGTACAAAATTGCCCGCGACCGAGACCAGTTCGGCTTCCATTTGCTGGCAAAAAATACGCGCGGTTTCATCACCTTTTACACCGGCCAATGCGCGCCCGCGCAATGTGCCGTAAATATGGATATGGCCATCGGCCAAAACCTCTGCGCCTTCAC
Source organism: Cellvibrio sp. (assembly GCA_021323495.1). Classification (GTDB taxonomy): domain Bacteria; phylum Pseudomonadota; class Gammaproteobacteria; order Pseudomonadales; family Cellvibrionaceae; genus Cellvibrio. Next base: position 5,597 of record JAJQJO010000032.1, read on the forward strand.
TGACCTGTGCGAGCACAATCAGATCCGCACCTTCGGCATAGATTTGCTGGCCAGAGCGCACCGGGCGGGTGATCACTTTGCTCTGCCGCTGGACCAGTCGCTCTTCGATAACGGTTTCGACTACCGTCTCTACCACACGTTCCACCACCGTCTCTACCGCTTGGGGTGCCGCTTCCTGTTTGGGTAGTTTGAGGGCTCGCTCACTGGGGGTTGGCAGTACCGCTAAACCGGTCTTATTAACTGCCGCTAACAATACCTCAGGTACGCCGCTAAAACCTAGTGGTTGTAAATCCAGTTCGCGGCAAATTGTCAGTAAATCTGCGGGTTTTTTCAGGGTTTCAGGGTTTTCCAAACGATCAAGATTGATCAGTACCGGAGAGTTATTAAAAAACTGCGGCGCCTGGACAATTTTTTCTTTCAGCTCGGCCACCAGGCTCGTTGGCTCATAGCGGATAATCGCCAGTACCACCACGGTAATGGCACTGCCTTTTAACTGAAAATTCACATCGATCATGCGCTGCTCTCTAGTAACCCGACGTCGGTGCGATGGATATCGCAAAAGTGCGCCATTATCGGGACACCACTTGATTAGTCAAGCGAGAGTCTGCATGCAGTTCAGCTCGGGTTAAGCGCCAGGCTCCTATAAAGGAACCATTAGCACCAATCCGCCCTCAAAAGGGCAACCACCTAGTACCGAGCGAGAACCGTCATGACTAGCCAGCTTCTGCAACGCCCCGGAAAAATTGCGTTAACGATCAGCCTGCTGTTGCCATTAATTGTGGGCTGCACAACCACCCAGGCGGTCGACCAACCCGGCTACAGCACGAGCGCCGCGCAGGCCAGTTTTAGTGAAGCCCAACTGGATTCACTGCTCGCGCCCGTCGCCCTTTATCCGGACACGGTATTGTCACACGTACTTATCGCTTCCACTTACCCTCTGGAAGTAGTCGAAGCTGACCGTTGGGTGCGCAACAATCGCCATTTGACCGGCGATAACGCGGTCAATAGCGTAGAGAACCAGGATTGGGACCCGAGCGTTAAAGCGCTGGTTGCCTTCCCCGAGGTGCTAAAGCGGATGAGTGAGGATCTGGACTGGACCCAGCAATTGGGTGATGCCTTCCTTGCGGATGAAGCGCGGGTGATGGACAGTGTCCAAAAACTCCGCAACCGCGCCTATGCCTCAGGCAATCTCGACAAGGTCGAGCATGTGCGCGTTATCCGCGAAGAAAAAACCATCGTGATCGAACCCTCGGTTGAGCGTGTGGTGTATGTACCTGCCTATGATACCCGCGTGGTGTACGGCAACTGGTGGTGGGCAGATTATCCCCCCGTCTACTGGCACTACCCGAGCAGTTATGTATTTGTGTCCGGTTTTTATTGGGGGACGAGTGTTTACCTGGGTCCGCGTTTTTATTCCAGCGGCTGCCATTGGCATCAACGCCGTGTAGTGGTGGTGGATCATCACCATCATCACAACCATCGCTTTTACGATAGCCGTAGCGTTGCACGTTATTCCGGAGCCAGACACTGGCATCACAACCCGGTCCATAGACGCGGGGTGGCCTATCACGATCATCACACCAGCAAGCGCTATAACAGCAACCGCGAAAGTTATGGCGATGCACGGGTCTATCGCGCCGGTTTGCGCGATAGCGGGGGCCACCATGTATCACCCAATCGCGCGCGCGACCAGCGCCAGGGCCGCGATGAGCAATTCCAGCAGCGTCTGGGCCGCCAACAGGCCGGACAAATTACTACCAATACCGACCGGCCTGCCCGGTATCACAACCAGCAACCGCGCGCAGAGCAATTGCGCGAGCGGATGAATAATGGACGCGATGCGAACCAGCGCACCGGTAATCAACACATCAATAACCAGCCACGTACTGATCGCTACACAAGTGGACGCCAAAATACCGATAACCCGAAAGTGGAACGCGGCAGCCAGCGTCCGCAGACCGGCGCGAGCGAAAGCCAAAATCGCAATTGGGAGAGCCGCCTTAACAGTGATCGCAATAACCGGATTGAGCGCACCACTAGCCCGCGTGAACAAAGCCGGGTTGAGCGGACCGAACAGCCGCGGGCGCAGCAGCAAATCGCGCGCACTGAACGTCCATCAACGCAATGGAAGGAACGCCCTATTGGCGAGTCAACACAGCGTGTTGAGCGGCCGCAAATGCAATCGCGCAATGAGGTTGCGCGTGTGGAACGGGCCGACCGCCCTGAGCGGATAGAGCGTGCTGAACGTATTGAGCGCACTAATGGCGGCGGCTCCCGCACCTCGGGTGAGCGCACTGAAATGCGCGGTGGCCGCGAGCGTTAATGAATATTGGCAATCCTAATAGCCCAAGGTCAGTGATTGACCTTGGGCTATAACTTTTCGATCGAAACCAACTCCAAATCAGCCTGTCCAACACCCGCGCAAACTTTTATACTGCTGCAGCACCGTTGTAGCAACCTTCACCACCACCTCGTATTACGCAGAGCCTATTGTTGTTTATGCAGAAAATCGCACTCATGACCCGCCTCCCCGCTATCTTGATCCTGATAAGCAGTTTGTTTGCTTGTAGCAGTACTAAAATCGCCCGCCAAACAGATTCATGGCCAAGTGAAATGCCTTCGCGCACTTACTTCCTGAAAGTTTATGAGGCAGACGACACGAATAAACAAATCCAGACGCAAGAGGAATATCTCACCTGGATTGTGCGTTTTTATAACGGCTGGGAATTGTATCGTCGCGGTTGGATCACCATGACTGACGAGCTGATTGCACAGGTAGAAAACCCACACCAGGTGGAAGAAATCCGCTATAAAATCGATCGCATCGGACGGTTGGTATCGGGTGAATGGGCAAAGAAGTCGGACACCCGCACAATTTATTTGCGCCATGTTTCGATCTGGGGCAATGCGCTGCTCGAATCACTTGACCGCGACCAGGCCCTGCCGCTTATCAACCGCGTCAATCAGGATGTGGATGATCTGCTCGCGAACCGGATCAATCCCGACATCATTACTGCCGAGCGCTATTTTCCTGCCGATGAAGATGATCCGTTTTTATAAAAATAAAATTCCCCCGCACTGTAATGAATGCGGGGGAGTTGCGGTGATAGTTGAATTTATTTTCGTAATTTAAACAACAGTAGCGATCGGTCAGTCACTACAAAGCTGTGGCCAAACGGATAATGTGCTGTGCCGTGTTGCTCCGGCTTGTTGGTATCGATCAGGCAAATCCAATCCTTACCCTGGTAAACCTCAGGCAATACGAAATTCACCGGTTCGGGATGTGCATTGAAAATCAATAATAACGTCACATCCGCACCACTGCGGTGAATCCCTGTGGGTTGTGCGCGCCCATCCAACAACATGCCAAGGCACGCACGGTTTTCATCATGCCATTGGTCGTCTCGCATTTCGCTACCGTCGGGCGATAGCCAGGTAACGTCTTTTACCCCCAGCTCTTCATTGTATTCACCAACTAGAAACCGGCCGCGCCGCAACATGGGATAAGCCTGACGCAAGCTGACAACCCGCCGGGTAAATTCGAGCATTTTTTTGCCGGAATCTTTCAGGTCCCAATTAATCCAGCTCAGTTCGTTATCCTGGCAGTAAACATTGTTGTTACCCGCCTGGGTATGGGCAAATTCATCACCCGATAACATCATCGGGGTGCCCTGTGAGAACAATAAAGTGCACAACATATTGCGCATTTGACGCTGGCGCAGGCGGACAATATTTTTATCGTCAGTCGGACCTTCCACACCATAATTGCTCGACAAATTGTTGTCTGTACCGTCCCGGTTATCATCGCCGTTGGCTTCGTTGTGTTTGCCGTTGTAACTCACCAGGTCATGCAGGGTAAAGCCGTCGTGCGCGGTTACGAAGTTGACTGATGCGGCGGGGCGGCGGCCGCGTTGGTTAAACATATCTCCTGAGCCGGTTAGACGGCTGGCAAGCTCCGGCAACTTGCCTTTTTCGCCGCGCCAAAAAGCACGCACCGTATCGCGGAAGCGATCGTTCCATTCATACCAACCGGGCGGAAACGCACCTACCTGATAGCCACCCACACCACAATCCCAGGGTTCGGCAATTAATTTGAGCTGGCTCAACAAGGGATCCTGGCGACAGGCCAGGTTAAATCCATGACGTTCGTTAAAGCCCTGTTTTTCACGCGCGAGAATAGTACCCAGATCAAAGCGAAAACCATCCACCCCCATGTCCCGGGTCCAATACCTGAGCGAATCCGTCACTAACCGCAATACACAGGGATGGCTTAAATCCAAGGTATTGCCGGTACCGGAATCATTGACGTAATAGCGTTTATTGTCGGAGACCAACCGGTAATAGGTGACGTTATCAATGCCGCGCATCGACAGGGTTGGACCCAATTCACTACCTTCAGCCGTGTGGTTGTAGACCACATCAAGGATCAGTTCGAGGCCGGCGTTGTGCAGCCGCGCCGCCATTTCCTTGAATTCATTGAGGTGGCCATGGGCGGTGTAAGGCGTGTGCGGCGCAAAAAAAGCCAGGGTGTTGTAGCCCCAATAATTTTTCAGGCCCCGCTCAAGCAGGTGATTGTCATCAACAAAAGCGTGCACCGGCATCAGCTCGACACTGGTCACTCCCAATGAGCGGATATGCTGGAGCAACTCCGGATGCACCAACCCGGCGAAGGTGCCTTGCAATTCGCTGGGCACTGCCGGATGGCGCATGCTAATCCCGCGCACATGGGTTTCGTAGATAACCGTTTTGTCAGCCGGTATCCGGCACGAGCGGTGGTTGCCCCAGGTAAACGCGGGATCAACTACCCTGGCCTTGGGTACAAAAGGCGCGCTGTCCCGCTCATCAAAACTCAAATCCTTATCGGGTGAACCGATGGTGTAACCAAACAAGCATTCCGACCATTTCAATTTCCCGACCAATTGCTTGGCATAGGGGTCAATCAACAATTTATTGTGGTTAAAACGGTGCCCGGCTTGCGGTTCGTATGGGCCGTATACACGGTAACCATAAATCTGTCCGGCGTGGACATCAGGCAGATAGCCATGCCAGATTTCATCCGTGTATTCCGGCAGTTCGATCCGTTCCATTTCCACTTCACCGGTGCTATCGAACAGGCACAACTCCACCTTGGTCGCATGGGCAGAAAAGAGCGCGAAATTGACTCCCACTCCATCCCAACTTGCACCCAGGGGGAACGGGTTACCTTCCGTTATTCGGGATCGAACTTTGCTGCCCACGGAGATATCCGCCATCACTTTTTCTTGGGAATTCATGAATATGTTCCTTGCTAGTCAGGGATAGGAGGAGACCCGGAAGGGAGCTCACTCCTGCACTTTTACCTGGCTGGGGATTAACCCATTTGCGGTGCTGAATCGCGTTTCGATTTCCGCCCCGTTTTAGCCGTCGATTTGGTGTCCGCCTGTTGTTGGGTAATATCCCCTATATCCTGCCCGGTCACTGAAGCCTTCCGGGATTTGAGCATCGACCCCGACATCTGGCTTGGGCTATCAGCTGATGAAGTTTCGGCAGCCATTCTGCAGGCGATGTCCCAGTGCCTGCTGGCATGGCCATCAGGCCTGCCTTCAGATTCCCAGATTTGATAGGCAAGGTCGCGGATACGGTTTTCATTCAGGTTCATGGTAGGACTCCTCTGGAGAAGTGGATGGGATGAGGTACAACAGATTCACTGGAAAATCAGTGAGGATCTCGCCAACCGCCAAGCGTCCCTGATCAGGCCGGATAGCGTGGCGGGAGAAAACGCTGGCAAAACAACTGTCTGCAAGCGAATCGGGTAACACCAGGCGGGTATCGCCCCATTGCTCGGGCAGGACATAGGGTGTCGGGCGCCCCGCCAGCAAATTCATTACCAACCGGGGCGCGACTGCAATCAGGTATTTGCCCCGATGGTGACGGACAAAGGCGACAATCCGCTCGGCCTGGGCACCCTCTATTGGCAGGGATTGATAGTCCCCGTGCAGGAATAATTTGGGATGGGCCTTACGGAACGCCAGTACTTTCGCGATCAAATGCTGCTTGATACTACCGTTGCGCCATTGGTTAATTTTTTCGTCAACTTCGGTCAGTTGGTCCGCCAGTGCGGCCACCCGCGCGGGGAAATCCACCGGGCGGCGATTGTCCGGGTCTACCAGGCTGAAATCCCAAAACTCATTGCCCTGGTATAAATCCGGAACCCCCGGTGTGGTCAGGCGTAACAGGGTTTGGCTGAGGCTGTTGAGCGCGCCGGCCGGTGCAAGTGCAAAGGCGGCTGCGGCTATATCCTCGCGCAGGTCGCGCAGATCTTCAGCCAGTAACAACCGGGTGAGGTATTGGCGGCAGGCAGCTTCATAATCATTGTTGGGGGCGCTCCAATGGGTGCGCAGCTTCGCTTCGCGCAGCGCCTTTTCCTGCCATTGCACCAGCCGGTCAAGATAGCGGGTCAATCCTTCCAGCCGCTCTTTTTCTACTACAGCTTCGTCGGCATCCGGGTCACCTGGTGTGTCCGGGTCACTCACCAGCTCCAAATTCAGTGGCCAGGTTCCCAGCAGGGTTTGGAAAAAAATCAGCTCATCGCCGGGCGACGGCGCCTGGCCATCATTCAATTCGGTGCGCAAAGGTCGCGCGCGCTGTTGCCATTGCGCCACTTTTTCCGCAAACCATACCGCCCGCTCGCTGATCACCGCCAACCTCGCACGAGTATCTTCCCCGCGCTTGTGGTCATGAGTGGCAGTGGCCAACAGGTTCTGCGGAAAACAGGCCGCGCGCTCCTCACAGTACTGGTGAAACTGCGCAACCGAACCGCTAAACCGGGCGGGATCAAAACCGACATCGTTGCGCGACAACAGCACCGCCGAACGGTAACAAGCGGTATCTTCCACGGCTTTGGCGGCGATCGGCGATGTCAGTTGCTGAAAGCGAGCAAGCGTCCTTTGCCGCAAGCGACGCAAAGGTCCGGGCGGCAGGGAGTGGATAGGTTCGCCGCCGAGCCATTGATCAAGATAGCCCAGCAGCGGCCAATCACTTTGCGCCAGGGTCGTACGCGCGTCGTTCATCGCAGTACTGAAAAATGCCTGGTCCTGGATTGAGCGCTGACCCGCGCTGGCATAGGTGCGGTACACCGGGAAATGGACTACCAGCTCAAACAGTGCGCGCTGGATCGCGCCAAGGGTGAGATCGCGCGTGGCAATGTTATCGCGCGCGATGGCCAACAAACCCTGCGCGACCATTTCAAAATCCCCCGCCAGCGACATGGACAACACCAATCGCCGCGCCTCCTTTTCCTCCTCCTTGAATGACTGCGCCCGGCCGCTGGTACTGTGCCAGACATCGTAAAGCTGCATGGCGCCAACCGGGTCATGCTGGATTAGCGATATCTGGTTCATAAACTCATAACCAGTAGTCCCCTCAACCTGCCAATTGGCCGGAAGTACTTCGCCATCGCCAAGGATTTTTTCAACATATATTGGGAAATACGTAACATCCGCAGGTGCCATAAAGCTCGGGGTTGAGGTGACACCAGGAGTTGATATAGAGCCCGGTAGCGCCGGACGGCTGCTAATCAGCTGCTCCACTGAACGACGCAACTTGCGGCAGTAAGCGCGCGGGTTGACCAAGCCATCAATATGGTCAATGCGCAAACCGTCAATCAACCCCCGGCCAACCAATTCCAGGATCTTGCTATGGATAGCGGTAAACACTTCAGCGCGCTCCGTGCACAGCGCCCCCAGCTCGTTGATATCAAAAAAGCGGCGCCAATTAATATCATCCACCGCCGTGCGCCAGCTGGCGAGGCGGTAATGCTGGTGTTCCAGCAACTGATGCAGACGCTGCACAGTGGCATCCTCGCAGGACTTTTGTTGCCCTTCGGGGTTTGTATCGTCCACTTCCGATGCCGGTGCGACGGTAAAATGATCGAGTGCCTGCCGGATCGCCCCGTGCAGATGTTCCGTCTGCACCAGATTGCTGAGTTCTTTGCGCAAAACCTTTGCCTGGGCCCAATAATCAGGGTGTTGTTCCAAGGCCGCAAAAGAATCGGCGATGGCTTGCAAGTCGGCATTTTCAACGCTGCTTAACAACTCGCGGTAACTGGGAGGATAGAGCGGAAAGATATGGTCAAAATGCTGCGCATAAAACGCACCCGCAGCTTGATCAAAATGCAGGGTGACTTCGCCGGAGGCGAGCACCTCACCATAATCAGCGCGCAAAAAAGGCACCAATAACTGGCCTTTCAAGAGTGGGTCAGGCGAATTCCATTGGATATCAAAAAAGTTCGCATAGGGGCTGCGCATGCCCCACTCCAATACATCCAGCCACCAGGGGTTGGCATTCCCCCCCACCGCCATATGGTTGGGCACAAAATCCACAATCAGCCCCATCTGCTCTGCGCGCAAGGCAGCCACCAACCGTAGCAAGCCCTCCTCGCCCCCCAATTCCGGATTGACGCAGGTGGGATCGATCATGTCGTAACCGTGGGTAGACCCAGGCCGGGCCTTCAAGATCGGCGACGAATAAATGTGGCTAATACCCAGTTGGGCAAAATAAGGCACCAACGGCACTGCATCATCGAAGCTGAAGCCGCGATGGAATTGCAGGCGCACGCTGGCGCGCAGGACTGGTACAGATGTTTCTATCATTAGCGTCTACTCGTTAGCAGCCAAACCATTGCTGCTGTTAAATACCATCGTCCAGGGTGGCCAAAGCAGTTTGCGGCGGCAACACTCCCTGTTTATAGGCTGGGTCATCAACCCCTTGGTTAAACAGGACGCGCACCTGCTCCCAGGGCGCTTTTACCGTCACCGCTGCCTTGCCGAGATTGAGGTCGATACGTAGCAAACAACCGTCACCCATCCGCCAGAATGCCGAGACGGCGCCCTCAGCCAGAATGGTGACGCCCGCTGAATAGGCACCGACCAACCGGGGAATAATTTCCGCTGCACGCAGAGCCAACAAACGGCGGTACAGATCCTGCCATTGCTGTTGCTCCGGTGATTTGGGGGCGCCATAGTCGGGGCGCGAGTTGTGGAAGCTACTGGGAGCATTGGGATCAGGAATTAATTCGCACAGTTTGCTATCGGCGAATTGGCCGAAGCCGGCAAACTCGTTGCGCCGGCCATCACAGACCGCTTTTGCGAGGCTGGCGGAGTGATCCGTGAAATAAAGGAACGGCTGCTGGGAACCCCATTCGTCCCCCATAAATAACAACGGCACCATTGGCGATAACAGCAAAAGCACCGTCGCAGCGGCCAAGGCGTCGGCATAGGCCAATTGGTTCAAACGTTCGCCAAAGGCACGGTTGCCAACCTGATCATGGTTTTGCAGGAACAGGATAAAACTGGTCGGCGGCAGATGGGCGCTGGGTGCTCCGCGCTGGCGCCCATGGCGATCCTCCTCCCCCTGGAACACAAACCCTTCCGCCAGGCAGCGCGCCAGCTGTACGGTCGGAGCTTGGGCGAATTCCTGGTAATAGCCCTCTTGCTCACCAGTGAGCAGGTAGTGCAATACATTGTGGCCGTCATCGTTCCACTGGGCATCAAACCCTTTTTGCAATAGGCCGGGATCGTTCTCTTCATTTTCCAGCATCAGGTGGACATGGCGGGAAGCAGGCACCGCCGCGCGCACCCGCATCGCCATTTCGACCAGGAAATCCTTTTCGCTAATGGCGTGGACCGCATCAAAACGCAGGCCGTCAATACGATAATCCAGCACCCACATTAGAGCGTTTTCGCAAAAAAAATCGCGCACCTCCTGCCGCCGGAAATCGATCGCCGAACCCCAGGGGGTCTGGATATCATCACGAAAAAAGCGCCGCGCATATTGGCCGAGATAATTCCCCTCCGGCCCAAAATGGTTGTAGACCACATCGAGAAAAACCATCAGGCCAAGTTCGTGGGCGGTA